>NZ_JBSFLV010000037.1:0-81365 GCF_053599215.1 Streptomyces sp. NPDC001002
GCCCCGCGCCCCGGAGGAGTTCCGGGGCGCGGGGCGTTTGTGGCCGGCGGGGGTCAGGACGCCTGGCGTTCGGGCCCCTCGTGGATCTCCACGCCCCCGGAGTCACCGAAAGTCAGCCGGCAGGTGTCCGCCCGGTAGGTGGCGACGGACAGCGCGGCCGTGCGCCCTGCGGCGAGGAAGCGGGTGGTGACGACGAGGACGGGCGCGCCCGGGAGCCGGTCCAGTTCCTTGGCGTCGTCCGCGCGCGCCGAGCCGAGCTCCACGGAGCTGTCCTGGCCCTCCAGCTCCAGCCGCTGCAGCTCGCGCAGAACGGCACGCGCGCGTGCGGGTCCTGACGGGGCGTCTATGGCGGAGAGGTCGGGGACCGACGACTCCGGGATGTAGAGCAGCTCCGCGGCGACGGGCTGCCCCTTGGAGACGCGGGAGCGGCGCACGATGTGCACCGGCTCGTCCTGGCCGGCCTCCAGGGCGGCGGTGACGGCCGCGGGCGGCGCCGTGACCGTGCAGTCGACGGGCTGCCAGACGTCCCCCGCGGCGCCCGGCCAGGCGTGCTGCTCGGTGCCGACGGCCACGCCCACACGCGGGGGCGCGACGGTCGTGCCGACACCGCGACGGCGGTGCAGCCTGCCTTCCAGTTCGAGCTGCTCCAGCGCCTGACGGAGCGTGGCGCGGGCGACGCCGAAGCGCGCGGCGAGGTCGCGTTCGTTGGGCAGGATCTCGCCCACGGTGAATTCGGAGTCCAGTGCCTCGCTCAACACCGTCCTGAGATGCCAGTACTTCGGTTCCGGTACCGATTCCAGCTGCGTGGTCCCCACCCTGTCCTCCGCGATCGCCGTGGTCCGGCGGCGTTTTAGCGCCCTTGTTTATTAAAGGTTGTTGCACTTATCTGCGACCATAGGGCGGCCCAAACCCTTGGTCAAGACCAATCCTCGATCCCGTACGCAACCCACAGCAGCTGTGCAGCGCAGCGTTCATGGGGCGTTCGCGCCGGACCGCATTTGTGACATCACGGCAAAGCCCCCGTAGTGAAGCGGGGGCTTTGTCTCGTCCGGCGAGGCGCTCTCCGGCGCCCTCGGCTACTCCACGTCCAGGGACGCCAGCTTGTCGGGGTTGCGCATGATGTAGACGGCCTGGATACGACCCTCGTAGATGTCCAGCTGGAAGACGCTGTCGGGCTTGCCGGCCGACAGGGCCACGATCGCGGGGCCGCCGTTGAGCTCCATGAAGCGGAAGGACGGGTCCGGTACGCCCTTGCGTGCCGCCCCGAGGAGGAAGCGGCCGACCTTGTCGGCGCTGTCCAGGACCCGCAGCGGCGCCCGGGACTTGCCGCCGCTGTCGGCCACCAGGCGCACATCCGGCGCGAGCAGCTCCAGGAGCCCCTCCAGGTCGCCCTCGGCCGCCGCGGCGAGGAACCGCTCGGTGAGGTCGCGGCGCCGGCCGGGATCGACCTCGTAGCGCGGTCGCCGCTCGTCCACGTGCTTGCGGGCCCGCGCGGCGAGCTGACGTACCGCCGGCTCGCCCCGGTCGAGCATGGCGGCGATGTCCGCGAACGGGTATCCGAAGGCCTCCCGCAGGACGAATACCGCGCGTTCCAGGGGCGAGAGCGACTCCAGGACGACGAGGACGGCCAGCGAGACGGAGTCGGCGAGCACGGCCCGCTCGGCGGTGTCGGGGACGGTGTCGCCGAACTCGGTGACGTACGGCTCGGGCAGCCAGGGGCCGACGTACGCCTCGTTGCGGGCCTTGACCTGGCGCAGTCGGTCGATGGCGAGGCGGGTGGTGACGCGCACGAGGTAGGCGCGCGGCTCGCGCACCTGTGCGTGGTCGGCGCCGGACCAGCGCAGCCAGGCCTCCTGGACGACGTCCTCGGCGTCGGCCACCCGCCCGAGCATGCGGTAGGCGACCCCCAGAAGGACGGGGCGGTGCGCTTCGAAGACGTCGGTCTCGGTGTCGGTCGTCACGGCACCATCCCACGCGACCCGTACGCCCCTGTCCAGGAGGAACCCGCGGTTCCAGGAGCAGAATGACCGGCGGGCCGCCGGTGGTCGGCGGCAGCGACGCACGGAGGTGGCCATGCGGTACGCGATCCTGGGCACGGGCGAGGTGGGCCGCACGCTCGGCGGCAAGCTGGCGGAGCTGGGCCACGAGGTGACGCTGGGCTCCCGCACGAAGGACAATCCCGCGGCCTTGGAGTGGGCTCGAAGCGCCGGTGCGGGCGCTCGCGCGGGTACGTTCGCGGAGGCCGCCTCGTCCGCCGAGGTGGTGGTGAACGCCGTCGGCGGCCAGGTGGCGCTCGCCGTGCTGGAGGCGGCCGGGGCGGCGCACCTCGACGGGAAGGTCTTGGTCGACGTCGCGAACCCCATGGCGTTCGAGGACGGCGAGTTGCGGCTGTCGCCGGTCGAGTCGGACAGCCTGGGCGAGCAGATCCAGCGGGCGTTCCCCCACGCGCGCGTGGTGAAGACGCTCAACACCGTCAACTCCCAGGTGATGGTGGAACCCTCGCTGGTCCCCGGCGAGCACCAGGTCTTCGTGAGCGGGGACGACGCGGACGCCAAGGCGCAGGTGACGCGCATGCTCGGGGAGTTCGGCTGGCCCCCGCACCGGGTGCTCGACCTGGGCGGCATCCGCTCGGCACGCAGCGTGGAGATGCTGCTCCCGCTCTGGCTCGACCTCTTCCGGCACCTGGGGCACGCGGAGTTCAACCTGGAGGTGCGCAGGGGGCACTGAGGGGAGGGGCGGAGGGCGCAGAGAGGGCGTCGATCCGTACGGCCCTGACGTGAACGGCGCCGGGGGCTACCCGTCGGTAGCAATTGCTGACAAGCTGTCTACCCAGCGTCCGTCTTCGCGTCCCGGTCGAGGAGCACCCCCATGTCCACCACCGTCTCCTTCGAGGTCCCCTCTCCGAACGGCCCCCGGCCCGTCACCGTGTCCTACGCGCGCGTGGGCCGCGGCGAACCGCTGCTCCTGCTCCACGGCATCGGCCACCACCGGCAGGTCTGGGACCCGATCGTGGACATCCTGGCGACCGAGCGGGACGTGATCGCGGTGGACCTGCCCGGGTTCGGCGCGTCCCCGGCGCTGCCGGACGGCCTCGCCTACGACCTGCCGACGACGACGGCCGTCTTCGGCGCGTTCTGCGAGGCGCTGGAGCTCGACCGGCCGCATGTGGCGGGCAACTCGCTCGGCGGACTGCTCGCCCTGGAGCTCGGCCGGGAGAAGCTCGCGCGCTCGGTGACCGCCCTGTCCCCGGCCGGATTCTGGTCGGAGGCCGAACGGCGTTACGCCTTCGGCGTCCTGATCGCGATGCGCCGGATCTCCCGGCAGCTGCCGCTGCCCCTGGTCGAGCGACTGTCCCGCTCGGCGGCCGGCCGCACGATGCTGACCAGCACCATCTACGCCCGTCCCGGCCGCCGTTCACCCGAGGCCGTGGTCGCCGAGACGCTGGCCCTGGCGCAGGCCACCGGGTTCGACGCGACCCTCCGGGCGGGCGGCTCCGTCCAGTTCACCGACGACATCCCCGGTATTCCGGTCACCGTGGCCTGGGGCACCAGGGACATGCTGCTCGTGCGCCGCCAGGGCGTGCGCGCCAAGCACATCATTCCGAAGGCCCGCCTGGTACGGCTGCCCGGTTGCGGGCACTGCCCGATGAACGACGACCCGGCGCTGGTCTCCCGCGTCATCCTCGACGGCAGCCGCGTGCCGACGCCGGCCCGGTCCGCGGATGCCGAGCCCCAACGCGCCTGATCCGAGGGCGACTCCGGCACCGACAAGGGCGCTGCCTGCGGCCTGGGCGGCCCCGTAGGAGCCCGTTCCGACGAGCGGGGCGGTGCAGGCCGCGGCTACCGGGATGAGGCCGGAGAAGAGCGTGGCGCGCTCCGCGCCGAGCCGCTGCATGCCCATGTACCAGCACACGAAGCCGATCACCGTGACGATCGCCGCCTGCCACAGCAGCGCGACGGCCTCGGTGGCGTCGGGGCGCCGCAACCACCCCGACCCGTCCAGCAGCAGGCCGGCCACCGCGGACTCGACGGCTGCGACACCGCACACCGTGGCGGACAGCAACCGTGGCCCCAGCGGCCGCAGGACAGGCACGGCGAGGACGGCGAAGCCCACCTCGCCGGCCAACGCGCAGGCGGAAAAGGCCAGTCCGGTCCCGTCGGTGCGCCCCCAACCCTGGACCGTGCACGCCCCGAACGCGACGAGCAGCGCCCCGTACAGCACGACGCGTCGGGGCCGGCGGCCCTCCAGGAGCGGGACGACGACCGCCACGACCACGGGGGCGCAGCCGACGAAAACGCCGGGCACCGCCGGTTCCGCGGTGCGTTCGGCGGCGATGACCGCGAGGTTGAAGCCGACCATGCCCACGGCGGCCAGCAGCGCGAGGCGGGCCCACTGGCGGAGTGTGAGCGCCCGCAGCCGGGCCGTGGCGCCCGCGCCGGCCAGCGGGACGAGCAGCACGCAGGCCAGGCCGTAGCGCAGGAACTGGCCGCCCGCGTACGGGTATTCACCGAGGAGGCTGTTGGCGGTGAAGGACCCTCCGACGAGGACACAGGCGAGCGCGGCGAGCAGGGACCCGCGCGCGGTGGTGGCGTTCATGGCAGCGACGCTAGGGAGCGGGGCGGTCCGGTTTAAGGTCCACTTCCATGACGTCATCGGAGACCAATTCGGGGGCGAGTGAGGGTTCAGGTGGGCGTTCGGGTGGGGGTTCGGACGGAGGTCCGGGCGAAGGTCGGAGTGCAGGTACGGGTGCGGGGCCGGTCCCGGCACCGTCCGCGAACCGGCTCACCCCGTCGCCCGCCTCACCCACACCCCCCGACTCAACCGCCCTCCCCGCCTCCCCCGCCTGGGAGTTGCTGCTCCCCGCCGCCTCGGCGCCGGCACGCGCGCGTGGGCGTTCGTTGCAGGCGGCGCTGCGTGAGGCGGTGCGCTCGGGGAGGCTCGCTGTGGGCACCCGGTTGCCGTCGAGCCGGGATCTCGCCGCCGACCTCGGGGTCTCACGAGGGCTGATCACCGAGGCGTACGAGCAGTTGACGGCTGAGGGCTATCTGCGCAGCGGCCGGGGGGCCGGGACGTGGGTGGGCGGTGCCGTGCGGTCCGCTCCCCCACGCGCGCGTGACCTCGCCCCACGCTCTCCCGGCGCGCGAGCGGACTTCGTGCCCGGGACGCCGGACCTGTCGCTGTTCCCGCGCGCCGCCTGGGCCGCGGCGCAGCGCGGAGTGCTGGCCGAGTTGCCCCACCAGGACCTCGGCTATCCGGACCCGCGCGGGCTGCCCCGGCTGCGTACGGCGCTGGCGGAACTGCTGGCACGGCGCCGGGGCGTGGTCGCGGACCCGGAACGGATCCTGGTCGTCTCCGGCGTGGCCCAGGCGACGACGCTGCTCGGATTCGCCCTCCACGCGCGCGGGTTGCGCACGGTCGGCGTCGAGGATCCCGGCAGCCCTCAGCACGACTCCCTCTACGCCTCGGCCGGCGTCGCCGCCGTTCCCGTACGCCTGGACGACGAAGGTCTCCGCATGGACGCACTGCGCGAGACGGGCGTACGGGCCGTGGTCACCACGCCGTCGCACCAGTTCCCCACCGGGATCGCGTACTCGGCGCGGCGCCGTGCCGAACTGCTCGACTGGGCGCGGTCGGTGGACGGGTTCGTGATGGAGGACGACTACGACGGCGACTTCCGCTACGACCGTGCGCCGGTGGGCGCCCTCCAGGGGCTCGACCCGGAGCGGGTGGCCTATGCGGGCTCGGTCAGCAAGTCGCTGGCGCCCGGGCTGCGGCTCGGCTGGCTGCTCGTCCCGGAGGCGCTGGCCGACGAGGTCGTGGAGCGCAAGCGGACCATGGATCTCGGCCATCCCACCCTCGACCAGGCGCTGTTCGCCCGGTTCGTGGAGCGCGGCGACTACGACCGTCAGCTGCGCCGCTGCCAGCGCGCGTACCGCGAGCGGCGCGACGCGCTCGTCGCCGCCCTTGAGGAGCACTTCCCGGGCTCGACGGTGGCCGGTATCGCGGCCGGCCTCCACGTCATCGTCAATCTGCCGAAGCGGTACGGCCCTCGCGAGGACTTCCACGGGCGCGTGACGGCTGCCGGTGTGGAGGTGCGCCTGTTGACCGACTACACGCACGCGCGTGCCGATCATGCCGACGGGAACGGGGAGGGGGACGGGAGCGTACGTCTGGTCCTGGGATACGCCCATCTGCCACCCGCCCGGATCCGTGACGGCGTGCGGCTGATGGCCCGGGCCGTCTCCGTGTGACACCTCCCACCCTGTCCGCGCGGGCAGTTGTTCACTCGTGGTTTCCGTGTGCGCTGCGGGGTCCCAGTAGTTGTGGCATCGCAACACGGCATCGAACCACCGGATCGAACCACTGGCCGGATCCCGTCCCTGGAGGCGTCTGCATGTCACACCGTCCGTTCCCCGGCCGCCGCAGCGTGCTGCGCGGCTCACTGGCCGCGTCCGCGGCCCTGACCCTGCCCACCGCCCTCGGCGCCGCGCCGGCCTTCGCCCTGTCCGGGCGCCCCCGGGCGGACTGGGGTGTGCAGACGGGAGACGTGACCCATGACTCCGGTCTGGTGTGGGTGCGTTCCGACCGTCCGGCGCGGATGATCGTCGAGACGTCCGCCACGGAGTCGTTCCGCAACGCGCGCCGGTACCACGGCCCGCTGCTGGGCTCGGGCTCTGACTTCACCGGCACCACCCGGCTGCGCGGACTGCCTTCGGGCGAGCAGATCCACTACCGGGTGCTGCTCGCCGACCCGCACGACCCGCGCCGCACCGGCGAACCGGTGACCGGCACCTTCCGCACGGCGTCCGAGAAACGCCGCAAGGGCGTCAAATTCGTGTGGTCCGGCGACCTGGCGGGACAGGGCTGGGGCATCAACGAGTCCATCGGCGGCTACCGGATCTTCGACGCCATGGCGAAGGTGGACCCGGACTTCTTCCTGTGCAGCGGCGACAACATCTACGCCGACGGGCCGATCGCCGCGAGTGCCACGCTGCCCGACGGCAGCGTCTACCGGAACGTCACCACCGAGGAGAAGGCACACGTCGCCACCACACTGGCCGACTACCGGGGCAACTTCCGCTACAACCTGCTGGACAAGGCACTGCGCCAGTTCAACGCACAGGTGCCGAGCATCATCCAGTGGGACGACCACGAGGTCCGCAACAACTGGTACCCGGGCGAGGTCATCGGCACCGGCACTCCCTACCCGGCCGGCACCAAGCTGGACGACCTGGCGGTACGCGCGCGGCGGGCCTTCTCCGAGTACTTCCCGATCTCCACGATCAGCGGCCGTCCGGACGGCCGGATCTACCGGGTCGTCAACCACGGTCCGCTGCTCGACGTGTTCGTGCTCGACATGCGCACCTACCGCAACGCCAACTCCGCCGACGACCAGACCACGGACCCGGTGGGCATCCTCGGCCGTGAGCAGTTGGAGTGGCTCAAGCGCGAGCTGGCGAAGTCGCGTGCGGTGTGGAAGGTGATCGCCAACGACATGCCGCTCGGCCTGGTCGTGCCCGACGCGACCGAGGGCAAGGCGAACATCGAGGCCGTCGCTCAGGGCGACCCGGGCGTGCCCCTGGGCCGCGAGCTGCAGTTCGCCGAGCTGCTGCGGTTCATCAAGCACCGCCGGATCACCGGCACGGTGTGGCTGACGGCCGACGTGCACCACACCTCGGCGCAGCACTACGACCCGTCGCGGGCCGCGTTCAAGGACTTCGAGCCGTTCTGGGAGTTCGTCTCCGGTCCGCTCAACGCCGGCGCCTTCCCGGCCAGCGCGCTGGACGGCACGTTCGGTCCCGACCGGGTGTTCGTGAAGGCGCCGACCACCGCGAACGTCTCGCCGGCCGAGGGCTACCAGTTCTTCGGCGAGGTCGACATCGACGGCGACAGCGGCGAGCTGACGGTGCGTCTGCGGGAGTACGACGGAACGGTGTTGTTCACGCAGGCGCTCCAGCCGGGCCGGGTCGGGCAGTAACTTCCCCGCCTCCGGCTCCCGTACCCTTGTCCCTGTACCGCGCACCGGCGTCATCCCCCGGTGCGCGGTCTGCGCCCACGTGTGTGAAGTCCCTCTACGCCAGGCCGTTTTCGCAGGTCAGGGCCGATTGTCAGTGGTCGCCTCTACGGTTTTTCCATGACGCGATCTTTGCAGGCCGTGGCCTACCGCCGACCCTCCGCGCTGGAGTCCGCGGCGGGTGAGCGGCGCCTGGGACTGGAGACCTCACGGGGTGCGACGCCGACCGGTGTCGAGGACCACCCCCGTTTCTTCACGGGCTTTCTGACATCCCCTCAGGTGGCCGCCGCCGGGCTGCTCGCGGTGGCGGACGTGGCCGCCGCACGGTACTACCAGCGCCTGCTGCGCGCCTCGCTCGACCCGGTGGTGACGGGCAACGGCGACCGGCTGCGCTTCGAGTCCTTCTCGGGCTGCGGCGGGGTGTACGCCCGCCTGGACGTCCTGGCGCCGGGCCTGGACGGCGGCGAGGTGGGGCACGGCACGACGAACGTCGACGTCAACAACCCGCTGCGCGAGGCCCTTTCCCGGATCGGCTCGGACGATCCGCTCCATCTGCGGGTCGGCCCCGAGGAGTTGGCCGTGACGACGCTGGGCGGCGCGGTCGTGGAGAAGAAGGTGCCGCTGCCGGACCGGTGGCTGCGCGGGTTCGCGGAGGCCCAGGTGATCGCGGCGGGCTTCGATCTACGGGCCGAACTGCCCGCCGCCGACGCCGTACGGTTCCTGCGCGCACTGCCCCGCGGCGGCGGACGCGGCTCGGCCGGACCGCGCTGGGTGGTGCCCGCCGGCGGTGCCCTGCGGCCGACCACGCGCGCGGTGTCCGGAGCGGTGTGCCTGCCGGGACCGGAGCGGCTGATCGCACTCCAGCGCATCCTGCGGCACGCGACGGCACTGCGCGTCTACGGCCCCGCGGTCTCGGGCGCCGATGCCACGGCCAGCGCCTGGGAAGCCGTGCTGCCGGGCATGCGGCTCACGCTGACATTGTCGCCGGACGCCTCGCGCGGGTTCTCCGGCGAAGGCGGTGTACTGGACGCGCTGGCCACCGACGAGGCCGCCGAGGACGCGGAGTTGATCTCGGTGCTCCTGGCCTGGGAGCCCCGCGTCGACATCGCCGACCTCGCCACCGCTTCAGGCCTCACGGCCGAGCGGGTCCGGGCGGCGCTGGTCCGGCTGGGCACCTCCGGCCGGGTCGGGTACGACACCGCGGAGGCGGCCTACTTCCATCGTGAACTGCCGTACGACGCCGAGCGGGTGGAGAAGCACAACCCGAGACTGCGCGCGGCCCGGGGACTGGTGGCCGCTGGTGCGGTCCGGCTCGACGGCGTCCTGGCGACGGTGACGGCGGAGGACGGCCACGCGCACCGGGTGCGGGACGAGGCGGGGGTGCTCAGCTGCAGCTGTCTGTGGTGGGCGAAGTACCGGGGTGGACGGGGGCCGTGCAAGCACGCGCTGGCGGTGCGGATGGTGCGGCGGGGCGCCGGCGCGGTGGAGCGGGTTGGCCTGGAGCAGGTCGGGCTGGACCAGGTCTCCGTGAAGCAGGTCTCAGAGGAACAGGTCGAGGTTCGGGTCGACGGGGGTGCGCGATGAGTGAGCTGATGGAAGCGGTACGGGCCGGGCGGACGGCCGAGGTGGTGGGTCTGCTGGACGAGCTGACCGATGCCGAACGGCGGGCGCTGTTCCCGGAGTTGAAGGCGTTGCGCAAAGAACTCAGAGCGGACCCCTGGGCGGCGGGATCCCGCCGCGCCTACCCGCCTCTGTACGCGGCCGGGGTGGCGTGCCAGACAGGCGCCGCGGCCGTCGCGACCTGGATCGCCGCGGCAGACATGCGCTGGTCCCGGACGTCCCCCGCCCTGTTGCTGCGCCTCCTGGGCGACCGCCCGCCGGAGTGGCTCGCCGATCTGACGGGGCGGCTCGCCGAGCGGCCTGTCGCGTCCGACGTGCCGTACGAGCTGATGGCCGGTCTGGTGCGGCTGTCCGGCTGCCCGGTGCCGACCACCGAGGCGTACGTCATGGGCTGGGCGCAGCACATCAACAGCCTCTGGCAGCACGGGGACAGCGTGCTGGACCGGCTGCGCAAGGACGCGTATCTCACCGACCTGGTGACCGCGCTGTTCGAGACCGCCGAGATCGGCAGCCGTCTGGAGTGGACCCCGCGCGAAGGGCCGAACAGCTGGACCGACGCCCTCGCTCGGCTCACGGTCGACGGGGCCCTGGACCGACGGACGACGGTCGACGCCTGTGTCGCCCGGCTGCTGCGGGGCGGCTCGACCGCCGACAACCGGGTGTTCCTGCGCCTGTTGACGTCCCTGGCGCTCACTCGCGAGGAGCAACTGGAGCGCACCGCCGACTGGTTGGCGCTGACCGCCGACGCCGTCTCCCCGGTGGCGTCGCACGCGCAGTCGGTGCTGGCCTCGCTGGCCCTGGACGGCGAGCTGCCGCCGGAGCGGCTGGCGGAGATGTCGGACGCGGTGCTGTTCCGCACCGAGAAGAAGCTCGTACGGGCGCAGTTGGTGCTGCTCGGCAAGGCGTTGAACCGGGGCGCGAAGACGGCCGAGGTGCTGCTGCCAGCTGTCGCGCAGGCCTTCGGGCACGAGGACTCGGACGTGCAGGAGCGGGCGCTGAAGCTGGTGGAGCGCCATGCCGGGAAGATCGAGAACACCGAGGCGCACGCCGAACTGGCCGTCGCCGCCGAGCAGTTGATCCCGGGACTGCGGGCTCGCGCGGCAAAGGTACTGGGCAGCGCGATCGAGCCGGTGCGGCCGGTCCCGTACGAGGAGGTCCTGCCGCCGGTGCCGGAGCCGACGCGTCTCGCGCCCGCGCCGGCCTCGGCGGTCGAGGTGGCCGAGGAGGTGGGCGCGGCCATGGCCGGCGAGCCCGGGGTTGCCGCGTTCGAGCGGGCGTTGGACGGGCTGGTGCGCCATGCCCACCAGGATCGGGGCGCCGTGCTGGAGGCGCTGGAGCCGGTACTCGTGCGTCGCTGGTGGCACGGTGACGACCCCGAGGACGTGGCGACGGCATGGGCCCGCTTCAGCAGGGACAACTTCCACGTGGGAGACGGGTCCACCGGCCTGGATCTGATCCTCGCCGCCCTGAGCGGCAGGACGGACCCGCCGACGCCCGACCGGAAGGTCACGCGGTTGCTCCACTCACTCGTCACTCAGCCGACCACCGGCCAGGAGTGCCGGCACAGCGGCCTGGCGGGGGCTTTCCAGAGTCGGCTGTGGGAGATCGCGTACCGGCTGCGGTCCGATCCGCCGCCCTTCCTGCTGTCGACCCCGACCTGGAGCACGGGCCTGCTGGAGCCGGCCGAACTCGTGGACCGTCTCGCCGAGTACCGGCGCCTGGGCGCGCGGGTCGTGGCGAGCGACTTCGCGCAGGCGCTCCTGCGGGTGCGGCGTGCAGACCGTGCCGCCGCCGTGACGGCCGCGAAAAGGGCGGCGGCGCTGGGCACCAGGGAGGGCGAGAGACTCGCCGCGTGGCTCACCGCCGAGGGCGCGGACCTGCCGACGTCACAGCGCCGCACCTCCGGCACGCGTGTCCTGATCGAGCTGGGTGAACTCCCCGAGTTGCAGGAGGACTTCCTCGCCGACTACCGCTCACTGGGCCGGCCGACGCCCACCTTCGTCAAGGGCCGTTGGCACTGCCACCACTGGAACCACGACATACGCCCACACTGGCTCGCCCTACTCCCCGAGCGGCGCGAACTCGTGGCGGCGCGACTGGTGACGGACGTCGCCTCCGCCGCCGTGGACGACGCCCGAGGCGCAGCCGCCGTCCTGCCGCACCTCGCCGAGTCCGGCGGCGAGGCGGGCGAGGCCGTGCATCTGTGCGTGGCGTACGGGCTCGGCGCGCGGCATCCCGAGGACCGGCTCGCCGCGGTGGACGCACTGCTGACCCTGGCGGCGCGGGGTCAGCTGGACGCGGCCCAACTGGGCGCCGACCTCGGCCAGTTGATAGGGAGCGGGGCGGTGAAGCCGCTGCGGCTCGCGGAGTCGGTGCGTACGGCGGCGGCCACGGGGGCGAACGCGACGATCTGGGACGTGCTGCGGCACACGTTGCCGGTGCTGCTCGCCGCGCTCGCGGGCGACTCGGCGGGGTCGTCCGCGCGCGGAGTGGGGGAGCTGCTGGGCGTGGCCGCGGAGTGTGCCGAGCGCACCGGGGCGCAGGGAGAGCTGCCGCACCTGACGCAGACGGCGGACCGGCGGGGCTCCTCCCGTCTGGTGACGCAGGCGCGCCGACTGCGCAGTGCGCTGGCCGTGGAGGTAGCCGCATGACGTAGGCGCAACCGCGCACCCGGTACCCCACCAGCGCGCACGTCGTCCACCCCTGCGACTGTTGAGAAATCTACAAAAAGGGCATAACCACGCTTTACCGATCAGTCACAGAGCGTTCGTGATCACGCAACACCCTTCCTTCACAGTGGCTGCATGAGTCGAGACATGTCTGATGTGACGCGTGCGAAGGACGGTCGTCCGGTGCACCACTGGCGGCGGGACGTCGTCGAGCTCGCCGCCCTGTTCACGGCGGTCGCCGTGGCGGACGGGGTGGCGAACCTGGTCGGGCACGGACCCGACGGACCGGCGCTGCTGGTGATCTCGGCGGTCCTGCTGGCCGCCACGGCGGTGTTCCACACATGGTGGTCACGCCGCCACGGTCATGCGCCACCGACGAGCGATACCGGTGCCCGGCCGCTGACCGAGGTTCAGCAGGCCGGGCCGTCCGACCCCTCGTCGGCGCCGCAGGAGACCGTGCCCGCGGAGAGCACGCTGTGGCGGTTGCGGACGACGGTGAAGGACGAACCGGGATCACTGGCGGTGCTGTGCACGGCGCTGGCCGGGCACCGGGTCGACATTCTGAGCCTGCAGACGCATCCGCTGGGCGCGGGCACGGTGGACGAGTTCCTGCTGCGGGCCCCGGCCGGGCTCGCCGCCTCGGAGCTGACCCGGGTGATCGCGTCGTCCGGCGGCAGCGACACCTGGATCGAGCGGGCGGACGCCCACGACCTGGTCGACGCGCCGACCCGGGTCCTCGGTCTGGCCACCCGTACCGCCCTGGACGCGGCGGAACTGCCGCTGGCGCTGCGGCAGTTGCTGGGCCGGTGCACCATCCGCCAGTCGCCCGCCGTACCGGTCGCCGCCGGTGCCCGGGCCTCGGAGGGCGCGCCGGTCGAGGGCGCGCTGGAGGACACCGTGCTGCGGCTGCGGGCGCCCGAGGGTGGCGTGATCACCGTGGAGCGGCCGTATCTGCCGTTCACGCCGACCGAGTTCGCGCGGGCGCGGGCGCTGGTGGAGCTGGACGCCCGGCTCGGGCCGCGGGTGCCGCGCAGCCAGGACGTACTGACGCTGCCCGAGGGCAACGAGATCACCGTACGAAGGGCCGACGCGGGTGATGTGGAGGCCGCGAAGGAGATGCACGAGCGGTGCTCGCCGCGCACGCTCGCCATGCGGTACCACGGTCCGGTCGGCGACGCGGACCGCTATCTCAACCACCTCCTCAGCCCGCGCTACGGCCGCACCCTCGCGGTGCAGACCGCGTCAGGGCGGATCGTCGGGCTCGGTCATCTGCTGTGGGACGGGGACGAGACGGAGGTCGCGCTGCTCGTCGAGGACAAGTGGCAGCGGCGCGGTATCGGGGGCGAGTTGCTGGCGCGGCTGGTGGCGATGGCGGTCGAGGCGGGCTGCGAGAGCGTGTACGCGGTGACGCAGGCGTCCAACACGGGCATGGTCGCGGCCATGCGGGGCCTTGAGCTGCCGCTCGACTACCAGATCGAGGAAGGGACCTTGGTCGTCACGGCCCGGTTGGTCGCGGACGCTCCGGTCGGCGAGGGGGCTGTGCGGAGCACGAGCGCCGAAACACCGTAGGGAGTGCGGACCGCAGCCGCCGCCCGCGGCACCCCCGGCTCAATCGGGGTGACGCGCGGCGGCCCCTCGTACGAGGATGGACCGCATGTCAGAGACCAAGAGCCAGCTGCCCCGTCAGGTCGCCGACGCCTACGTCGACGAACTCGTCGCCCTCGATCCGATCATCGGCACGTTCCTCGGCGTCAAGGAGAGTTCGAGCAGGTTGCCCGACACCTCACCCGCGGGCGACGAGGCCCTCGCGGAACTGACGCGCCGGACGCTGGCGAGGCTCGACGAGGCCGAGCGGCAGCCGGGGGCGGACAGTGACATCGAGCGCCGGTGCGCGCGCCTGCTGCGCGAGCGGCTGAACGCCTCGCTGGCCGTGCAGGAGGCCGAGGAGGGGCTGCGCGCCGTCAGCAACCTGAGCTCGCCCGTCCACTCGGTGCGCCAGGTGTTCACCGTGACCCCGGCGCAGTCGGAGGAGGACTGGGCGGCGATCGCGGAGCGGCTGCGCGCGGTTCCGACGGCGCTGGAGGGATATCGGGAGTCCCTGGCGCTCGGCCTGGAGCGGAAGTTGTACGGCGGGCCGCGCGCCACCGCCACCTTCGTCGGGCAGCTCGGTGAGTGGGCCGACGCGGACGGCGAGGGGCACGGCTGGTTCGAGCAGTACGCGTCGGCCGGTCCGGAGACGCTCAGGTCCGAGCTGGACTCGGCGGCCCGCTCGGCCACCGAGGCCGTGATCGCGCTGCGCGACTGGCTGCGGAACGTGTACGCGCCGGCGATCGAGGGCTCACCGGACGTGGTGGGCCGCGAGCGGTACGCCCGCTGGGTCCGCTACTTCAACGGCACGGACCTCGACCTGGACGAGGCGTACGCGTACGGCTGGTCGGAGTACCACCGGCTGCTCGGCGAGATGAAGGCCGAGGCCGAGAAGGTCCTGCCGGGCGCGGCCACGCCGTGGGTCGCGCTGGCGCACCTGGACGAGCAGGGCACGCACATCGAAGGCGTCGACGAGGTCCGCGACTGGCTGCAGTCCCTGATGGACGAGGCCATCGACGAGCTCGACGGCACGCACTTCGACCTGGCCGAGCGGGTGCGGCGCGTCGAGTCCCGGATCGCCCCTCCCGGCAGCGCGGCGGCGCCGTACTACACGCCCCCGTCGGACGACTTCTCGCGCCCGGGCTGCACCTGGCTGCCGACCATGGGCCAGACCCGGTTCCCCGTCTACGACCTGGTGTCGACCTGGTACCACGAGGGCGTGCCGGGCCATCACCTCCAGATCGCGCAGTGGAAGCACGTGGCGGAGAACCTCTCCCGCTACCAGGCGGGCGTGGGCATGGTCAGCGCCAACGCGGAGGGCTGGGCCCTGTACGCGGAGCGGCTGATGGACGAACTGGGCTTCCTCACGGACCCGGAGCGCCGGCTCGGCTATCTGGACGCGCAGATGATGCGCGCGGCCCGGGTGATCGTCGACATCGGCATGCACCTGGAGCTGACGATCCCGGACGACTCCCCCTTCCACCCCGGGGAGCGCTGGACGCCCGCGCTGGCGCAGGAGTTCTTCGGCTTGCACAGCAGCCGTCCCGCGGACTTCGTGGAGAGCGAGCTGACCCGCTACCTGTCCATGCCGGGCCAGGCCATCGGCTACAAGCTGGGCGAGCGGGCCTGGTTGCTCGGCCGGGAGAAGGCGCGCGAGCGGAAGGGCGAGGCGTTCGACCTCAAGGCCTGGCACATGGCCGCGCTCTCGCAGGGCTCGTTGGGCCTGGACGACCTGGTGGACGAGCTGACCCAGCTCTAGACACCGACGACGGGGGTACGGCTGCCAGGTCGACGAGTTGCCGGGTCAGTGCCGGAAGCCACCCTCCGAGTCGATGACCTGGCCCGTGATCCAACCCGCCTCGTCCGTGGCGAGCCACGCGATGAGGCGGGCCGGGTCGTCCGGAATCCCCCAACTGCCGCCGGGGAAAAGGGCGGCGACCGCGTCGTACGTCTCCCCGGTCGCGTAACCCGTGTCCACCGGGCCCGGGTTGACCGTGTTCACAGTGATCGCGTGCTCGGCGAGCGTCGTCGCCAGTGAACGCGTCACCGAGGCGAGCGCGCCCTTCTGGAGGGCGTACGCCAACTCCCCCGGCATACCGCCCCCTTGGTCCTGTCCGGACGTCATCGTCACCACGCGCCCGCCCGGGGTACGCGGCGGCAGCGCGGCACGGTGGCGGACGTAGGCCTGGACGAGGAGCAGCACCGAGCGCGTGTCGACGGCCCAGTGCGCGTCGAGCATCCCGGCGTCGATCGTGTCGAGGTCGCCGTCGCTGCCGCTGAGGGCGTGGTTGGCGACGAGGATGTCGAGCCGACCGCCCAGCGCGGAGGCGGCAGTTGAGATCAATTCGGCGGGGACGGCAGGATCGGAGAGGTCACCGGGCCCCTCGACGACTCGCGCTTCCGGGTCGCCGAGGGCGGCCCGCACGGAGACGGTCACGTCCTCGATCCGGTCCGCACCCCACGGCATCGCGACGTCGTGCGGCACATGGTGATGCAGATAGACGCTCGCCCCGTACGCGGCCAACCGCCGGGCCACGGCATGCCCGATACCGGCGCGCCTGCTGGCACCGGTGACCAGGGCGGTACGGCCGCGCAGGGGCAGGGGGTCGCGGCGGAGGTCTTCGGGGGTGGGCTCGGGAAGTCGTGACATGGACGATCATCATGGTGACCGGGGCCGACCCGCGCACATGGTTTTCCGCCCGTCGGGCACGCCCCTGCCGATCAGCCCGCCACCCGCCGCAACTGCACAAGACCCACCCAAGTCTCCGGCCCCGGCTGCACGTTGGCCGCGCGCACCGCGTACCGCCCCGGTTCCAGCGCCACCCGCAGGCTCTCCGTCCGGCCGGTCTCGGTGCCGGGCCAGGCCGAGTCGAAGAGGACGACCGGCCCCGGCACCTCCCAGTCGACCTCGTCGGCCCAGTCCGCCGTGGCGAGGGCGGCCGGGACCTCGGCGAGCAGTTCGTCCTCGGAGTTCGCGGCCGTCCACCGTACGAACATGCCGTGTTCCGGCAGGAAGGCGGTCGAGGCGGGTTCGTCACCCAGGACCAGCGCGGCGGAGTCCCCGACGGGCAGCAGCCCGCAGTAGCCGTCGACCTCGCAGGCCCGGTCGTAGTCGGACGCGGTCTCCTCGCCGTCGGCCCCGGCCCAGAACGGCAGGACCGTCTCCGGCACCGCTATCAGGGGCCCTCCGCCCGACTCGACCCACTCCACCGCACCGGGATCCGCGTATCGCACCATGGCGCCGACCGTACACGCGGCCGTGCCTCACCTCCGCGTCCCCCTCCCCTTTCCGGAGGCAGTCCCTCCGCGGACCGCGGCCCTCCTCAACATCCGCAGTCCGCCGAGGACTTGGGCGCCGTCAGCGGATCCGCGGCCAGCTGCTCGCGCCCCTCCCAGGTCTCGTACGCGAAGCCCTCCCGCACCCAGTACTCGAAGCCGCCGAGCATCTCCTTGACCTGGTAACCGAGTTCGGCGAGGGCGAGGGCCGCGCGGGGGGCGCCGTTGCAGCCGGGGCCCCAGCAGTAGGTGACCACCGGCACGGCCCTGTCGAGGAGTTGGGCGGCCTGCTCGGCGATGAGTGCGGTCGGCAGGTGGATCGCGCCGGGGACGTGCCCCTGGTCCCAGGACTCGGTGGAACGGGAGTCCAGGACGACGAACCCGGGGTCGCCGTCGCCCGCGAGCGCACCGGCGACGTCGGAGACGTCCGCGTGGAAGGCGAGGCTCGCGCGGAAGTGGGCGGCGGCCTCGGCGGGGAACGCGGGGGCGACGCGCAGGACGGGGTTTTCAGCTTGGTCAGTTCTGGTCATGGCAGAAAATCTACGGTTGCCGATCGGCCGCCTGAAGGAGAGATCCCCGGCCCATCCCTTGATCTGCCGGTGATTCCCCTGCTATCTCTGCTGCATGACCACGTTTTCCCCGGACGCCACCGACTGGCGCATCCTCGACGTCCTCCAGCGCGAAGGACGGGCCAGTTTCGCCGAGTTGGCGCGGGCCGTCTCCATGTCGCCCAGCGCGGTCACCGAGCGGGTGCGGCGGCTGGAGGAGGCTGGGGTCATCCAGGGGTACGCGGCGGTCGTGGACCCCGAGCGGCTGGGCCTGTCGATCATGGCGTTCGTGCGGCTGCGCTACCCGAACGGGAACTACAAGCCCTTCCACGACCTGGTCGCGGTGACCCCGGAGATCCTGGAGGCACACCATGTGACCGGCGACGACTGCTTCGTCATCAAGGTGACCGCCCGCTCGATGCGCCACCTCGAAGCGGTCTCGGGCAAGATCGGCGCCCTCGGCTCGGTCACGACCAGCGTCGTCTACTCCTCACCGCTCCCCCGCCGCCCGCTGGGCCAGTGACCATGCCGCCGCGGGTCCGTCACTGACCTCGCTGCCGCACCGTCGACCCCGTCCGCTCCTTCACGACCTCCAACTGCGCATGGATCCTGCGCCGCAGATCAGGCACATGACTGACGATCCCGACACTGCGGTCCCGCTCCCGCAGCGAGTCGAGTACGTCGAGAACCTCGTCGAGCGTCTGATCGTCGAGGCTCCCGAAGCCCTCGTCGATGAAGAGCGTGTCCAGCCGCACCCCGCCCGCCTCGTCCGTGACGACGTCCGCGAGGCCGAGGGCGAGCGCGAGCGAGGCGAAGAAGGTCTCGCCGCCGGACAGCGTCGCCGTGTCGCGCTCACGTCCGGTCCACGCGTCGACGACGTGCAGCCCGAGCCCGCTGCGCCCCCGCCCGGACCGGTCCGCGGAGTGCACGAGGGTGTAACGGCCCGAGGACATGCGCTGCAGACGCACGGTCGCGGCGGCGGCCACTTGTTCCAGCCGCGCCGCCAGCACATACGACTCCAGGCGCATTTTGCGCTCGTTCTCCGCCGAGGTGCCCGCCGTCAGGGTCGCCAGCCGGGCCACCCGGTCGTACTCGTCGCGGAGCGGGGCGAGTCTGCGTACGGCGGTGGCGGACCGGTTGGAGAGCCGGTCGAGCTCGGTGCAGCGGCCGGCTGCCGCGTCGCGCGCGGAGGCGGCATCGCGGAGACGTGACGACGCGTCGGTGGCGGCCCGTTCGGCCAACTCAAGCTCGGCGGGCGGCTGTTGAGCGGCGTTCGCGGTGTCGGGCTCGGCCAGGACGGCACGGACCGCGGCCTCCTCCGCCTGCCAGGCGTCCAGGCGGCGTTGCAGCTCGCGGTGGGCGTCGTCGTCGATGTGGGCGGCGGCCGCGGCCTGCGGGGTGTCGAAACCGGCCCGGAAGGCCGCGTCGGCGAGCCGGGCGTCGGCGTCCTTGAGCCGCTGGGCGGTGTCCTCGGCGGCCCGCGCGGCATCAGCCGCCTCGGTGAGCAGAGCGGCCTGTCGCTCCAACTGCCCGGCTCGCGCGGCCACGCTCACGGCGGCACCGCGCGCCTGGGCCAACTCGGCTTCCAGCATGCTCCGTTCACGGTCGAGGTGGTCCCGACGCGCCACCCGAGAGGCGGCGCGCACCGCGGCCTCCTGCTGAGAGGAGCTGCGCCGCTCCCGCTCCCGCTCCGCCTGCCGCAGCCGTTCCTGCGCGGGATGCAGGGCGCTAGCACCCTGCCGGGCCTCCGCGTAGAGCCGCTCCAACTCCTCGCTCTGCTCGACGAGTTGATCGGTCGACGCGTCACCGGCCTCGCCCTGCGCGGCGGCCAACGCCCTTTGTACGACACCGAGTCGCCGTTCGGCCTCGGCGCGCTGTTCGTCGGCGTACTGGAAAGCCGTCTGCGCGCGCTCTTCGGTCTCCCGGTCCACGTGTCCGGCGTCCTTGCGGGCGGGCGCCGGGTGTTCGGTCGCCCCGCACACCGCGCAGGGGTCGCCGTCGGTGAGCTGGGCGGCCAGTTCGGCGGCGATGCCGTTCAGCCGCTGTTCCTTGACGTCGAGCCACTCGGCGCGGGCCTTCTGGGCACGGTCCGTCGCGACGACCACCTGTCGTCCGGCGTCCTCCGTGTCCCGCGCGAACTGGTCACGCTGACGCGCGGCGTCCAGTTTCCGGCGGGCGGGCTCCCGCTGCACGCCCAACTGTTCGGCCCGAGTGGCCGCCTGCTGGGCGGACTCGACCTCGTCCTGGAGTTCGGCCCGCAGCTCCTCCCAACTGGCCAGCCAGGCCTCGGCCTCCTGGAGCACACCTTCGTCGGCGCGTTCCTGGCGGTCCAACTGGTCCCGCTCGTCCACGAGTTCACTCAGTCGCCGCTCGCCCCGACGCGCCGACTCCAGCCCGCCCAGCTCCTCGGCGGCCCGGCGCGCGGCAGCCGCGAGCCCGCCAGCGCCGGCACCGGCGAAGGAATCCGGAAGCACGGCACGCGCATCCGCCTCACGAGCCGCCGCCCTCCGGTGCTCGCTCTCGGCCGACTCCCGCAGCTCCAACGCGGGCGCCACCGCCTCCGCCTTGCGCGCCCGTTCCATCCGCGCCTGTGCGTCCCGGTACCCGTCGGCCCGCGCCTCCATCTGCGCCGCCCGCTCCCGCGCCTGCGCGAACCGCCCCTGCAACCGGGCCAGTTCGCGTACGTCACCCAGCGCACGCTCGGCACCCGCCTGCGCGGACTCCATGGCAGTGAGCCGGCACCGGGCGACCGTGAGCTGTTCGCGGGCGGTGCTGCGGGCGATCGCGGCGGCGGTGAGGACGGCCTCGGCCAGCCCGGGCTCGCCCGGCTGAAGCTCAGGCAGTTCCATCGCGCCACCGGCGGCCTGCTGCATGCGATGGGCGTCGGCCAGCAACTCGGCGTCGCCGTCACGGACTTGAGCCTCGGCGGTCCGCCGGAGCACGGCGAGGCGCTGCTCGACCTCGGCGAACCGGTGGGTGTCGAAGAGCCGACCCAGCAGCTTGCCGCGCGCCTCGGCGTCGGCGCGCAGGAAGCGCGCGAAGTCTCCCTGGGGCAACAGCACGACCTGGCAGAACTGCTCGCGGCTCATGCCGAGCAGCTGGGTGATCTCCTCGCCGATCTCCTGGTGCGAGCGGCTCAAGTCCTTCCAGGCGCCGGGGTCCTTCGGGGCGCCGGCGGTGGCGTCGTACTCGCGCAGCCAGCTCTGCGCCTTCTCCAGCGTCGTACCCGAACCGCGCTTCTTGGGGCGCTCCCACGGCGGCTGTCGGGTGACCTCCAACCGGCGTCCGGCGACGGTCAGTTCGAGGGTGACCTCGGTGCGGGCGCCGGGTGCGGCGTGGTCGCTGCGCAGGGCCAGGCCCTGGCCGCTCTGCCGGGCGCCCGGCACGGTGCCGTACAGGGCGTAGCAGACGGCGTCGAGGACCGAGGTCTTGCCCGCGCCGGTCGGCCCATGCAGCAGGAACAGTCCAGCGGCCGACAGTTCGTCGAAGTCGACGGACTGGGCGGCGCCGAAGGGTCCGAAGGCCGTGATGTCGAGCCGGTGCAGTCTCACCGTGCCACCTCCCGGACGGTCTCGTCGGCGCGCACGGCGTCGAACGCGTCGCGCAGCACGCCCTGTTCGTGTTCGTCGGGTCCGGCGCCGCGCACATGGGCGACGAAGTCCTCGGCGATCTCCTGGTCGCTGCGGCCCGCGAGCCGTCCGGCGTAGGTCGCGTCCGGGTCGTCCGGGGAGCGCTCGGGGTCGAAGACGAGGCTGAGGGTGTGCGGGAAGCGCTCGGCGAGCCGGGCCATGGGATCGGCCGGACGGACCGCATCCGTGAGCGTGGCCTCGACCCACGCCTCCTCGTGCCGGGCGAGTGCCGGATCGGTCAGCAGGTACTCCAAGGTGCCGCGGAGGCGGGCCAAGGAGCGCGGCACCGGACAGTCCAGGCGTTCCGCGGTGACCCCGCCGGTCGCGTCCAGGTCGACGAGCCACACGGTCTTGCGGTGGTCGGCCTCGGAGAAGGAGTACGGGAGCGGGGAGCCGGAGTAGCGGACGCGCTCGCTGATGGTCTGGCAGCCGTGCAGGTGGCCGAGCGCCGTGTAGTCGACGCCGTCGAAGACACCGGCGGGCACGGCGGCGACCCCGCCGACGGTGATGTCCCGTTCGCTGTCGCTGGCTTCGCCGCCGGTGACGAAGGCGTGCGCGAGGACGACGGACCGGGTGCCGAGGGCGCGTACCGAGAGGTCGGCGCGGACGCGGTCCATGGCCGCCGCGAGGACCGTCTCGTGACCGGCCTTCTCGACCCCGAACTCGCCCTTCACCAGGGCCGGTTCGAGATATGGGAGCCCGTAAAAGGCCACGTCTCCGTGCGCGTCGGACAGCACCACGGGCGTCCCGCAGGCCGAGGGCTCGGTGCGCAGGTGGATGCCGGCGCGGTCGATGAGTCCGGCGCCGACGCCGAGGCGGCGGGCCGAGTCGTGGTTGCCGGAGATCATCACCGTGGGCACGCCGAGGTCGGCGAGGCGGTGCAGGGCGTCGTCGTAGAGCTCGACCGCGGCGAGTGGCGGGACCGCGCGGTCGTACACGTCTCCCGAGACGACCACCGCGTCCACGTCGTGCTCGCGCACGGTGGTGACGAGGTGGCGGATGAACTCGGCCTGGGCGTCGAGCATGTTGACCCGGTGGAAGGACCGCCCGAGGTGCCAGTCGGAAGTGTGCAACAACCTCAAGAACCCGCTCCGACCCGCACGATTCCCCCTGCCTGATGCCCGGACACCTGTGCCGACCCGTGGTCAGCAGGCACCACGCTAACGCCTTTGGGCACCTGATCCCCCACAGACCCCGACTTCTCTGGCAAGCGACGCTTACCGGCCGCGCCCGTCGTCCGCCCGGCACAGCAGGGCGGCCCACAGGTCGAGGCGGTCCTGGAGGCGGGAGAGGTCGCGGCCGGTGAAGTGCTCGATGCGCTGGACGCGGTAGTGGACGGTGTTGACGTGCAGGTGCAGGGCCTCGGCCGCGCGGGCCCAGGATCCGTCGTGGGCGAGGAAGGTCTCCAGGGTGTGCAGGAGGGCGACGGCGGAGGCGCTCTCGGGGTTCAGCAGCGGGCCCAGAACCGTGCGGCTGTAGGCGGTACGGACCTCGACCGGTATGCCGGTGAGCAGCATGTCGAGCGCGGTCAACGTGGTGGCGTCGGTCAGGGCGGAGGCGTCCGGCGCGGTGGTCCGGGCCGAGTTGAGGGCGTAGCGGGCCTCGGCCAAGGCGCCGGGCAGTGCGGAGGCGTCGGGGGCCGGGGCGGCGATCCCGCCGTGCAGGGGCACGTCCGGCCGGCACCCGGCGACGAGCGGCCAGCACTCCGCCAGCCCCTCGGCCGCGTCCGCGGACACGACCGCGAAGGCCGAGCCGTCGGGCAGCCGGCCCACTGCCGAGTGCACGGGGGCCGCGTGCGCGACGGCCTCCGTCAGCGCGCCCTCGGTGAGCCCCTCGTGCCGAGTGCCCGTGCCCGTGTCGGCGACCAGCACGCGGTACGGGCCTTCCGGCGGGAGCCCGCACCCAGCCAGCGCACTGTCGGGTACAGCACCCGGCACGGCCAGCACCGCGCCCAGTTCGTCGGCCGTCTGGTGTTCGGCGGCCCGGCGCCGAGCCCATGACTCCTGACAGCGGCCGAGGACCGCGGTGATCTCGTGCAACAGGCGGGGCGGGGCCGCGGCGGCGTCGGGCAGGTGCAGCCACCAGCGTTCGTACGGGGTGGCCGCGTCGGCCTCCACCGCGACCGTCACCCCGGCGTCGGCGGTGGGCAGCGCGGCGGCCTCGTGCGGCGGGAGCGGATCGGCGCCGGGGGTGGCGGCGACCGTGCGGCCGGTGGCCGTGACGAGGTAGGCGGTGGTGCGGTCGAGGTGCGCGAAGGCGGCGGCGAGCACCTGCTCGGGTCCTGCCTCCTGCGCGACCAGCCGGTTCAGCCGCCCCCGCGCGCCTTCGGGCAGCGCCTGGTGCCGACTCAGCTCGCCCCACTGGCGCAGATAGACGGTGTCGGTGATCGCCCGGAACATGATGTGCGCGGGCACTCCGGCCACGGGGACGCCCTGCCGTACGCAGGCCTCGACCAGGTCGTCGGGGACCGAGCCGTGGGTTTCCTCGCCTGCCAGGAGTACGGCCGCGCCCGCGCCCTTCAGCCCGGCGACGAACCGTTCCGCCTTGGCCCGCCCGCCAGCCGGGCTCCACCACACCAGGCCGCTCAGCACGGCCTCGCCGGGCCGCACGAAGCGCGCCGGGTCCTCCAGATCCGTGACGGTGACCCCGCTGATCTCCCGTCGCAGCAACGCGTCCTCGGCCCACAGCAGGCGCAGGCCGAGGGACTCGTCCCTCAGGAGGTGTTCGACGTGCATGTGCTCAGACTCCTCGTTCCTTCCTCGCATTCACGAGGTGAATCCGAGTCTCAGCATCGTAAATGCAAGCCTGACGGCAGGGAACGCCTCTTGGTGAATCCTCCAGGACCGGCCCCGCGGGACTCGGATATTCCGTGCTCCGCACCAGTCGTCCGGGCCGGGTCCGCGTTGTTTCACTGGCGGTCATGGACCTGAACACCGTGGTCGAGATCCGGGACGCCCGGCACCCGGCGCCCTGGCGGCCGGGCGACGCCTGGCTGGGCGGCGGCACCTATCTGTTCTCCGAGCCCCAGCCGCACCTGCGCCGCCTGGTCGACCTGAGCCGCACCGGCTGGCCGCCCGTGCGACTGCACCCGGACGGCTCCGTGGAGATCGCCGCGACCTGCACGATCGCCCAACTGTCCAGGTTCGCGCGGACGTTGACGGCCGAGGCGGCCCCACTCTTCGAGCAGTGCTGCCGGGCCTTCCTCGCCTCGTTCAAGATCTGGAACATGGCCACGGTGGGCGGCAACCTGTGCAACGCCCTCCCGGCCGGCCCGATGATCTCCCTCACGGCCGCACTGGACGGCGAGTGCCTGCTCCTCGCCCAGGACGGGGTACGACGCCGGGTGCGCGTGGCCGACTTCGTGACCGGCGCGGGCCGCAAGGCCCTGGCCGAGGGCGAGTTGCTGCGCTCGATCACGCTGCCCGCGCGGGCGCTGGCCTGCCGTACCGCGTTCCGACAGGCCTCGCTGTACGGGCTCGGCCGCTCCGGCGCCCTGGTCATCGGCGCGCTGGACCCGCTCGACCACTCCCTCGCCGTCACGGTGACCGCCGCCACCGTGCGGCCGGTGCGGCTGTGGTTCCCGCTGCCGCCGACGGCACGGGAACTGCGTACCGCGATCGATTCGGCGGTCGCCGACGGCGAGTGGTTCGACGACATCCACGGGCTGCCCGCGTGGCGCCGGCACATGACCTTGCGGTTCGCGGAGGAGATCCGCCGCGAGTTCGAAGGCGCGGGCACGACGAAGACAGAGGTCACGCCATGAACGTCGAGGTCAACGGGCGCTCCTTCGCCGACGAACCGCGCCCCGGGCAATGTCTGCGCACCTATCTGCGCGAGCGTGGCTGGTTCGGGGTGAAGAAGGGCTGCGACGCGGGCGACTGCGGGGCGTGCACGGTCCATGTGGACGGCGAGCCCGTGCACAGCTGTCTCTACCCCGCCTTCCGCGCCGACGGCCGATCCGTCACCACCGTCGAGGGGTTGGCCGCGCCCGACGGCGAACTCCACCCCGTGCAGCGGAAGTTCCTCGACGCGCAGGGCTTCCAGTGCGGCTTCTGCACCGCCGGGTTCCTGATGACCACGGCCGCCCTGGACGAAGACCAACTCACCGATCTGCCACGGGCGTTCAAGGGCAACCTGTGCCGCTGCACCGGCTATCGCGCGATCGAGGACGCGGTACGCGGGGTGTGTCACGTCGAGGCACCCGACGCCGGCGAGTCCGTCGGCCGCAACCTCCCCGCCCCGGCCGGTCCTCAGGTCGTCACCGGCACCGCCCGCTACACCTTCGACATCGACGTGCCCGGGCTGCTGCACATGAAGCTGCTGCGCTCCCCGCACGCACACGCCCGCATCACCGCGATCGACACCACGGCCGCGCTCCAAGTCCCGGGCGTCCACGCCGTGTTCACCCACCACGACGCCCCCGAACGGCACTTCTCCACCGCCCGCCACGAGCACCCCACGGAGGACCCGGACGACACCCGCGTCCTCGACGACACCGTGCGGTACGTCGGCCAGCGGGTGGCCGCGGTCGTCGCCGACAGCGAGGCCGCCGCCGAGGAGGGCTGCCGGCGCGTCGAGGTGACGTACGAGGTGCTGCCCGCGGTCCTCGACCCGGAGGAGGCGATGCGGCCCGGCGCGCCGGTCGTGCACGACAAGGACGCGGCCACGGCCCGGATTTCACGTCCCCGGGACAATGTCGTCGGCGAGGCGCACGGCGAGATCGGTGACGTCGAGGCCTGTTTCGCCGAGGCGGACGCCGTGTACGAGGAGACGTACCGCACCCAGCGCGTGCAGCACGCCAGCCTGGAGACGCACGGGGCGGTGGCCTGGTTCGACGAGGACAACAGGCTTACCGTGCGCACCAGTTCACAGACCCCGTTCCTGACCCGGCGCGCCCTGTGCGCGCTGTACGACCTCCCCGAGGAGCAAGTGCGGGTCGTCGCCGGGCGGGTCGGCGGCGGCTTCGGCGGCAAGCAGGAGATGCTCGTCGAGGACATCGTGGCCCTCGCCGTGCTGCGCCTGCGCCGCCCGGTGAAGCTGGAGTACACCCGCGCCGAGCAGTTCTACGGGGCCACCACCCGGCACCCGTTCACGATCGCCGTGAAGATCGGCGCCCGTCGCGACGGCACACTGACCGCGCTGCGCCTGCGAGTTGTGTCCAACACCGGGGCGTACGGCAATCACGGGCCGGCCGTGATGTTCCACAGCGTGGGCGAGTCCATGGCCGTCTACCGCGCCCCGCACAAGAAGGTCGACGCCTACTCGGTGTACACGCACACCGTCCCGGCAGGCGCCTTCCGGGGCTACGGGCTCGGTCAGGTGATGTTCGCCGTCGAGTCCGCGCTCGACGAACTGGCCCGGCAACTCGGCCTGGATCCGCTGGAGTTCAAGGCACGCAACATCATCGGTCCCGGCGAGGCGATGATCACCCCGGGCGGCGAGGAGGAGGACCTGCACATCGCCAGCTACGGCCTCGACCAGTGCCTCGCCGTCGTCCGCCGCGCCCAGGCGGAGGAGACCGCGAGCGGGGCGGAGGACGTCCCCGAGGGCTGGCTGACCGGTGAGGGCGCGGCCCTCGCGATGATCGCCACAGGGCCGCCCGGCGGTCACATCGCCGATGCGAAGGCCACCCTCCTCGCCGACGGAACCTTCGATCTCGCCGTCGGCACCGCCGAGTTCGGCAACGGAACCACCACCGTGCACCGCCAGATCGCGGCGGGCGAACTCGCCACCACCGTCGACCGGATCACGATCCGCCAGTCCGACACCGACGTCGTACGCCATGACACGGGCGCCTTCGCCTCCACCGGAACCGTCGTCGCGGGCAAGGCCACCCTGCGCGCCTCCCGCGCCCTGGCCGACCAGTTGCTCGACTTCGCGGCCGCGCATCTGCGGGTCCCTCGCGCGGAGTGCCGACTCGGTGAGGAAGCCGTGCTGCACCCGGGCGGCCGGCTCGCACTCAAGGAACTGCACGCCGCCGCGCGGGCGGTGGGCGTCGAGTGCACCGCCGACGGGCACTTCGGCGGCACCCCGCGCTCGGTCGCCTTCAACGCGCAGTGGTTCAAGGTGGCCGTCGATCCCGGCACCGGTGAGATCCGCATCCTGCGCAGCGTGCACGCGGCCGACGCGGGCAAGGTGATGAACCCGATGCAGTGCCGGGGCCAGGTCGAGGGCGGGGTCGCCCAGGCGCTCGGCGCGACCCTCTTCGAGCACGTCCGGATCGACGACAGGGGCGCGGTGGAGACGGCCGCGTTCCGCCGTTACCGGCTGCCGCAGTACGCCGACGTGCCGCGTACCGAGGTCCACTTCATGGAGACGGCCGACACGATCGGCCCGCTCGGCGCCAAGTCGATGAGCGAGAGCCCCTTCAACCCGGTCGCCCCCGCCTTCGCCAACGCCCTGCGCGACGCGACCGGCGTCCGCTTCACGGAACTTCCGTTGACGCGGGACCGGGTGTGGCTGGGATTGCGGGACGCCGGCGTCCTGGCCGACGTACAAGCCCCCCTCCGCGCCGACGCCCCCTGACCCGATCGGCCGGGGGAGTCCGCTCACGCGTCCCCGTACGCCTCCCCGCCCAGCTCCAACTCCGCAGTCCCCGCGGTCGCGTCCGCGAGCCAGGACCGCAGGGCGTCCACGTCGGCGTCCGGAAGGGCGATGTCGATCGTGACCGCCTCCCCGTACCGCACGTCACGGACCTCGCGGCCGGTCGCGCGCAGGTCGTTCTGCAGCTTGCCGGCGCGTTGGTGGTCGACGGTGACCGTGGCGAGGCGGTAGCGGCGGCGGGTGCGGGTGCCGAGTTCGTCCAGGGCCTCGCCGACCGCGCCGCCGTACGCCCTGATCAGTCCGCCCGCGCCGAGCTTGACCCCGCCGTAATAGCGGGTGACGACCGCGACGACGTACCGCATCTCGCGGCGCAGCAGCATCTGGAGCATGGGGACGCCCGCGGTGCCGCCCGGTTCGCCGTCGTCGCTGGCCTTCTGGACGGAGGCGTCGGCGCCGATGACGTAGGCCCAGCAGTTGTGGGAGGCGTCGGCGTGCTCCTTGCGGATCGCGGCGACGAAGGCCTGAGCCTCCTGCTCGGTGGCCGCCGGGGCGAGGGCGCACAGGAAGCGGGAGCGGTTGACCTCGGTCTCGTGCACCCCCGCGCGGGCGACTGTGCGGTACTCGTCCTGCATCCGTCCACCCTATGACCTGGTGCTGTCGCCCCCTTCGGCGGTGCGGGCGAGGATGTCAGGGACCCATCGGGGGCGGCCCGGCCGCGACGCGTACAGGGGGCACGGCATGAGCGGCGCAGAGGTGGACAAGAGTGGCAGCGTGAACTCCCCGATCTCTTCGACCTCCGCGGCCTCCCCTTCCCCCGGCGTCAAGGCGCGGCTGCGCTCGTGGCTGCTGGACGGGCTCAGTCAGCAGTCGGCCCGTCACCAAGGGCCACATGCCGCCCCGCAGCCCGAGGAGAAGGGCCACACCTGGTGGCGGGTCATGTGCCTGACCGGCGTCGACTACTTCTCCACCCTCGGCTACCAGCCCGGCATCGCCGCCCTCGCCGCCGGACTGCTCTCCCCGCTGGCGACGCTGGTGCTGATCGGGCTGACCCTGCTCGGGGCGCTGCCCGTGTACCGCCGGGTGGCGCACGAGAGCCCGCACGGCGAGGGGTCGATCGCCATGCTGGAGCGGCTGCTGTCGTGGTGGTCGGGGAAGATCTTCGTGCTGGTGCTGCTCGGGTTCGCGGCCACCGACTTCATGATCACGATCACCCTGTCGGCCGCCGACGCCGCCGCGCACGTCGTCGAGAACCCCTTCGCCCCGCACTGGCTGGAGGGCGAGAACCTCTGGATCACGCTGGTGCTGGTCGGTCTCCTCGGCGGGGTGTTCCTGAAGGGCTTCCGGGAGGCCATCGGGATCGCGGTGGTGCTGGTCGGGACGTATCTGACCCTCAACGTGGTCGTGCTCGCCGTCTCCGCCTGGGAGGTGCTGAGCCATCCGGTGCGGATCGGGGACTGGACGGACGCCATGACCGCCGAGCACTCCTCGCCGCTCGCCATGGTCGGGGTGGCGCTGCTGGTGTTCCCGAAGCTGGCGCTCGGCATGTCCGGCTTCGAGACCGGAGTCGCGGTGATGCCCCAGGTCAAGGGCGACCCGACGGACACGTACGCCAAGCCCACCGGCCGGATCCGGGAGACCCGCAAGCTGCTCACCACGGCCGCCGTGATCATGAGCTGCTTCCTGCTCCTGTCGAGCCTCGCCACGACGATCCTGATCCCGCAGGACGACTTCAAGACCGGCGGCCCGGCCAACGGACGCGCCCTCGCCTATCTCGCGCACGAGCATCTGGGCCAGGTCTTCGGCACGGTGTACGACGTCTCGACGATCGCCATCCTGTGGTTCGCGGGCGCCTCGGCACTGGCCGGTCTGCTGAACCTCGTACCGCGCTATCTGCCGCGCTACGGCATGGCTCCCGAATGGACGCGGGCGGTGCGGCCGCTGGTGCTGGTGTTCATGCTGGCCGCCGTCCTGATCACGCTGTGGTTCGACGCGAACGTCGACAAGCAGAGCGGGGCGTACGCGACCGGTGTGCTGGTGCTGATGCTGTCCGCGGCGTTCGCGTCGACGGTGGCCGTGCACAAGCGGGGACACCGGCGGGCCGCGATCGGCTTCGGGGTGATCACTGCGGTGTTCGCGTACACCCTGGTCACGAATGTCGTCGAGCGGCCCGACGGCCTCAAGATCGCACTGATCTTCATCCTCGCCATCCTGGTGACCTCGTTCGTCTCACGGGTGCACCGGGCCTTCGAACTGCGCGCCACGGAGGTCACGTTCGACGAGACGGCGGCCCGACTCGTGGACGAGGCGGCGGGCCGCGGACCGGTCCAGCTGATCGCCAACGAACCGGACGACCACACCACCGGGCAGTACCGCGCCAAGGAGTACGAGCAGCGGGCACACACGCACATCCCCGAGGGCGAACCGCCACTGTTCCTGGAGGTGTTTGTGCGGGACTCCTCCGACTTCCTGTCGGACGTCACCGTGCACGGCGACGAGAAACACGGGGTACGGCGGCTGCGGGTGTCGGGCCCGACCGTGCCCAACACCATCGCCGCGGTCCTGCTGTCGATCCGCGACCGCACGGGCCAGGTCCCGCACGCCTACTTCAGCTGGACCGAGGGCAACCCGGTCAGCCACCTCTTCCAGTTCCTGGTCTTCGGCCACGGCGAGGTCGCGCCGGTCACCCGTGAGGTGCTGCGGCGGGCGGAGCCGGATCCGGAGCGGCGGCCGTGGGTGCATGTGGGGTAGGGCAGTTGGGGTAGGGCAGTTGGGGTAGGGCAGTTGGGGCGAGCCCGCGGGCGGCGCCCCTTTCCGGTCTGCTTCCTGCCCTACTGCCCGCTCTTCTTGCCGCGCGGCACGAGCATGTTCGTCAGCAGCGCCGTGCCGGGAGCGAGGGCTTCCCAACTGGTGCCGTGCCAGGCCAGTACGGCGATCGCGGAGGTCGGGAACTTCAGCCGCACCTCGTCCAGCGCGTCGTCGAGGCCGTCCTCGGCGAGTTCCAGGACGAGTTCCTCCAGGCCGGGGTTGTGCCCGACCACGAGCAGCGTCTCCACCTCGGCGGACACCTCGTGCACGACATCGAGCAGTTCGGGCACGTCGGCGCCGTACAGCCGCGGGTCACGCTGGACCTGCGGCGGGGTGCCCCACTGGGCGGACGCCAACTCCCAGGTCTCGCGGGCCCGTACGGCGGTGGAGCACAGGGCGAGGTCCGGCAGCAGGTCGTGCTCGGCCAGCGCGCGGCCCGCGGCGGGCGCGTCCCGGATGCCGCGCGGGGCGAGCGGTCGTTCGTGGTCGGGAACGCCCGCCGGCCAGGCGGACTTGGCGTGCCGCAGTACGACCAGCCGACGCAGCGGACCGAAGCCCGCGCGGGCGCTCACGCCGACGATCCCAGGTCGCGGGAGAGTTCGAGGCCGAGCAGCCGGTCCGCGTAGACGTACGTCTCGAAGCGCGCCCCCTCGGGCAGTTCCGTCGACGCCTCCACGTCGGCCAGCACGCGCAGTACCTCGGGCACGTCCAGGTCGTCCTCCCAGGCCGCGCGCAGCCGGGCGCGCACCTGGTCGGGGACCGGCCGCGAGGGGTGCCGCGCCCACTCCGCGACCGCCCGACGCCAGCGCCGGAGCGTGTCACCGGCCTCGGTCAGGGCGGCCTTGTCGAGCCGCGCGGGGGTGGCGCGGGGCGGGGTGAGGAGGGCGAGACGCAGCACGGCCGGGTCGACCCGGTTCGCACTCAGGTCCCCGGGCCGCAGCGCCTCCGGATGGCCGAGATCATCCGCCGCCACGTCCACGGGTGCTACGGCGACCAGGACCCCGTCCGCGGGGGCCGTGCCGTCCGCCTCCAGCACGTGCACGACCTGCGATTCCCCCAGTCCGGAACCGACGTCCCGGGTGTCCTCGAAGGGCCGGATGCCCAGCGCGGCACTGTCGGCGCGCAGTTCCGCCTGGTCCCGGTCGCCGGTCAGCAGGGGCCAGACCGGGGTACCGCCGAGTTCCAGTGTGCGGACGAGGAGATCGGCGACCAGCAGCACGCGCAGGGCGCCGGTGTCGTGGCCCCGCACATGGGCCTCGACCCTGGTCAGCCGTCGGCGGACAGGGGCGGCGTCGACGGGTCGACCGGTTCGGGCGTCGGTGATGCGCAGCACGCAGCGAGCGTAGGCGGGCGGCGGGCCGCGCGCAGGCATCCCGCGCGTTTTCCGGACAGAGATCACGGATGGGGGTCCTGAGTGAGGTCCCGGATCGAGGTTCCGGACCGAGGTCCCGGATTCCCCCAGGTGCGCGGGCCGACGCCGTCAGTTCCCCCGTACCAGCCGGGCGGTGATGGTCTTCGGGCGTTGGTACTCGGGCAGGGCGAGGGTGCTCAGGTCCGTGCCGTGGCCGGAGGCGCCTCGGCCGCCGTGCGGGAGTTCGGCGGTCTGGACGAGGTGGCAGTTGAGCCAGGCCTCCCCCGCGTTCAGCCGGCCGGCGAGATCGAGGCCGGTCGTCAGGTCGCGGGTCCACACGCTCGCCGCCAGCGCCTGGAGCACTCCGTTGGCAAGGGCGATGGCCCCGTCCAGGTTCTCCGCCGACTGCACGGTGAGCAGCGGGCCGAAGACCTCTTCGACCACCGCCGGGTCGTCGTCGGGGAGGTCGGCCAGGATCCGGGTCGGGCGCCAGAAGCCGTTCTCCTCGCCGGGCCCGGAGGCGATGTCGGCCGCGAAGTTCCGCCTGGCGGCGGAGGACTTGACGATGCCGTCGTAACGGGCCAACTGGTCCGGGTTGTTGAGCGGACCGAAGTCCCGGCCCGCGAGGCAGTCCCGGGCCGCGGCGGCCAACCGCTCGACCGTCTCCTCGTAGTTCTCGCGCAGGGTGATGACCCGGGCGGGGGCGGCGCAGCTCTGACCGGCGTTGTAGGTGCAGGCGCGGGCGAGCTGGGTCCAGGTGTCGTCGGGGGCATCGGGCAGGACGAGCGCGGGGGCGTTGCCGCCGAGTTCGAGACTGACCCGGCGCCCGCCGGCCCGCGCGGCCACATCGGCGCCGGCCGTCGCACTGCCGGTGAACGCGACCATGTCGACGTGGGCCTCGACCAGCAGCCGACCGGTCTGCCGGTCGCCGGGGAGGGCGGTGAGGACTCCGGGGCCGAGCGCTTCGGCGGCGTGCTCGGCGAGGAGGGCCAGGGTGTCGGGGGTCGTCTCGGCGGGCTTGGCGACCACGGTGTTCCCGGCGGCCAGGGCGGGGGCGCATCGCCAAGTGGCTATCATCAGCGGGTAGTTCCAGGGGACGACGACCGCCACGACCCCGAGGGGCTCCCAGCGCACCCAGCTCTCGTGGCCGTCGACCAGGCGTCCGGCGGCCGGTACGGACTGTGCGCGGACGGCGGAGGCGTAGAACCGGAAGAGGTCGGCGACCTGCGCCACCTCGCCCGTCGTCTCGCTCGCGGGCTTACCGGTGCCGGCGGCCTCACGAGCCACGTACTCGTCGGCGTGCTCCTCCACCAGCACGGCCAGCCGCTCCAGCCGACGGGACCGCTCCTTGGGGGTGAGGCCGCGCCAGCCGGGGAGTGCGGCGCGGGCGGCCTCGACGGCGGACCGCACGTCGCTCTCGCGGGCGACGGGGGCGGTGCCTCGGTCACGGCCGGTGCGGGGGTCGATGAGGGTGGTGTTCACAGTGCGGTTGCCTCCATCGTGCTGTTCACAAGACACCGGCGGATCCAGCCGGTTCGCTGCCATTGGCCTTCACAGGGCCTGGTCGTGTTGACTCGGTTCACAGCCACGGTCTTCGCGTCGACCCGTTTCACGGCACGGCTTTCGCGTCGACCCGGTTCACGGCCAGAGCCTTCGCGTTGACTCGGTTCACAGCCTGCGTGTCGACCCGCCCCGCGGCCTTCGTGTTGACCCGGTTCACAGCGTGCGTGTTGACCCGGTTCACAGGTCATACGCCCGCAGCCACAGTTCCAGCGTGAGCACCAGCCACAGCTTCCCGCCCTGTCGGGGCAGCAACGTGCCCTCGCCGCGCAGCCAGGTCCGTACCGTCTCGGGCCGGAACAACCCCCGCTGCCGTGCGGCCCGGCCGAGCAGCAGATCGCCGCCCAACTCCCGCAGCGGCCCGCTCAACCACTGCTGCACCGGAACCCGCATCCCGCTCTTGGGCCGGTCCACGACGGTCGGGGGCAGCAGATCCCGTACGGCTTCCTTCAGGACCCACTTCTCGCTCGTGCCCCGGAGCTTGAGCGTGGGCGGGGTCGCGAAGGCGTGGTCGATCACCCGGCGGTCGAAGAGCGGGGCACGGCCCTGGAGCCCTTGGGAGGCGGTGAGTCGTTCGACCTTGGTGAGGATGTGGTGGGCGCCCTTGGTGCGCAGGTTGCAGTGGAGGAGTTGGTTGAGCAGGTGGCTCATCCGGTCCGGGCCGGTGAGGTAGGGCTCGACGAAGCGTTGCGGGGCCGGCGCGGACTCCAGGGCGGACAGCGCATCAGCCGTCAACAGATCCGGGAGGTCGGTCCAGCACTTACGGTACGAGCGCAGATACGCGGTGGCCCGGTCCTCGTACCAGGGCGAACCCTGCGCTCCCGGCGCCCCCGCGTGCATCTCCTGGACCAGCATCGGGAGGTTCTTGGGCCCGCCGAACACCGGGTCGCCGCCCTCCCCGTTGAGCACGGTCCGCAGTCCGTCGCCCGCAACCGCCTCGGCGAGCAGCAGGTTCGGCACGGTCAGCGGGTCGCCGACCGGGCTGTCGAGCAGGGCGGCCGTGTCGGCGAGGCGCGCGGCGACCGCCGTACCGGAGACCGTCAACACCCGGTGCCGGGTGTGGCAGTGGGTGGCGACGAGGCCCGAGTAGCCCAGTTCGTTGGGGAGTTCGTCGCCGAAGCTGATGGAGTACGTGTGCACGGGGTGGCCGTGCAGCTTCGCGGCGAGCGCGGTGACGAGCGAACTGTCGATCCCGCCGGACAGCAGCACACCCACCGCCTCGGCCTCGGGCAGCCGCCGCGCGGTGGCCTCTTCGAGGAGCGCGCGCAGGGCGAGGACGTGGTCGTCGGATCCCCCGAACTCCCCCTCCCCCAGGCGCTCTTGAGGCTCCCAGTACACCGTCTCCGTCACCGTCCCGTCGGCCGCCAACCGCAGCACCCGGCCGGGCAGCACCTCGCGCACGCCCTCCAACAGCGTCTCGTCGCCCGGCAGATAGGCGAACGTGAGGAAGGAACGGACGGCGGACAGGTTCATACGGGTGCCCAGGGCGGGCCAACGGCGCAGTGCTCGCAGGGAGGTTGAGGCCGCCCAGGCATCGGCGGCCCGGGCGTAGAAGAGGGTGCGGGCGCCGACGTGGTCGCGGATCAGCACGAGGTCGTGACCGTCGAGGACGGCAAGAGCGAACATGCCTTCGGCGAGCGCGACACCCTCCGCGCCGAGCCTCGCCCAGCAGCGCAGCAACAGCTCGCCGTCACCGGTGTCTTGAGGGGCGGGGGCGCCGTCGGCGACGAGCGCGGCCAGCAGGTCGGCGCGGTTGTGCAGGGTGACCTCTCCCACGGCCCGCAGCCCGTACGCCTCGAACGGCCCCTGGGCATGGCCGGGTTCGTCCCGTACGAGCGCGAGACCGGGCGCGACCGTAGAAGCACCCATGGCCGCGAGGTGCGCGTCGGCGGCGCCGGGCCGGCCGTCGGTGGGCGCGGTGTCCGACGCGAGACTGACGCAAAAGCGCGTCATCGGGGAGTCCTTTCCTGTTGCCGCGTACACGAACAGCCTTGCACGCGCGCCTTGTTGGCAGCGTTGGCCGCGTTGGCCGCCAGCTGCCACGCCCGGTCAGCCGAAGTCGTCGTCGCTCCAGCCACCACCGTCGTCACCCCAGTCCCCGCCGTCCCAGTCACCGTCACTGCCACTGCCGCCGTCCCCTCCCCCTCCCCCACCGCCGTCGCCTCCGGAGGACGCGCTCTGTGCCTGCTGGCGCAGTTCCTCTTCCTCCTCCGGGGTGAGGGCGAGCGGCGGCAACTGGGAGGCGGTGATGGCAAGTCCGGCCACGCCGAGACCGACGAGGAGCGCGCCCATCCGGCCGCCGAACGACGTCCGGTTGATCATGAGAGTCTCGCCGCGCCCCCAGAGCGTGCGGCCGTAGCCGATGTCGCGCCCGTAGGTCACCGTGCCGTCGGCGAGGGTGCGCTTGACGATCTTGTCGCCCAGCAGTTCGTCCGTGCCGGTGTTCTCCCGGTCGTCACGCCAGAACACCTGGCCGGCCTGGCCGCGCCAACGCCATTCCTGCCGACCGTCCTCGTAGGTGCGGTGGACACTGCCGTCGGCGAGCAGTTCGTCCGTGTAGCCGATTTCGCGTGGGCGGATCATCGTCGTAGGTCCTCGGGTCTGCGGCGGACGGGCATACGGTCCTCGGGGCGGCGGCGGATCATGCGTCGGGCCAGGTCATGAACCCGGCGCTGCGCAGACCGCGCAGCTCGCCCCAGACGGAGTGACGGGTCGGGCGGGGGCCACGGGTGAGCCGGAGTACGGCACGCAGCAGCTTGGCCGGCGGCACCGCGGCGACCTCGGCGAACCGACCCGCGGCCAGCCAGTCGACCTCCGCGGGCCGAAGCCCGGGCGGCAACGGTCCGAACGGCGGCACCGGGCGGGGCCGGCGCCCGGCCACCAGGCGAAGCGTCTGGGCATGCCGGGGCACGAGTCCGAGCGAGGCGACGCGGACGGGCAGCCCCGCAAGTCCCTCGGCCACCTGGGCAGGCACCCCACCGGGCCCCTCGGCGACTCGGGCGGACTCCGCACCGCTTTCCTCCAGCACCGGAGCGGACTCTGCACCGAGTTCCTCCAGCACCGGGGCGGACTCCGCACCCGGCCCGTCGCCCACCAGAGCAAGTCCCGGCCCGCTCCTCTCTCGCCCCCGGACGGCCACCCGCCCCAACCCCTCGCGCACCCGACCCGGCAGCCCGATCCCGGCAGGGCTCGCGTCGTGCAGGACGTGCACGGTCGCGCCCTCGGCTCGTTCCAAGGCGGCCAACAGACGGGGATCGAGCGGCAGATCGTCCTCGGCGCTCAGGACGGGACAGGCCGCCTCCAGGTGCACATGGTTGGCCAGCAGCATCTGAGCGATGGCGCGGTCCTGGCAGATCAGCAGCCGGGGCAGCGCGTAGTCGTAGAGGTCGGGCTCACGGGCCGGACCACCGATCGTCGGGCCGGCGGTGGCGTTCGCGTCGGCGGGAGCAGGAAGCAACCCCGGCAACCCCGCCGCCCACTCCGCGCCGCGCAGCACCTCGGTGAACCGGGAGAGCCGCAACGGCGGGGCCGGGCTGTGCGGGATGCGGCGCACCGGCGCGGGGGTCGGGCGCAGGACGCGGCAGGTCTCGTAGTACAGCTGGCGTTCGGTGAAGCGGAGGTTTCCGGGCGCGGCGGCCCGCTGCGCGGCGACGGTGATCGCCCGCTTCAACAGCGCCCGGCCGACCGGGTTCAAGGTCGTCGGCATGTCAATCCCCGTCCCTCACCGGAGAATCCGAGGATCCCGACCCACTCATGATTCCGACCCCGGCGCCGGCGAGCGCCCCCTCCCACAGCACCCGACAGACCCGGTCCGTCAACCTCGGCATGTCAACTCCCGTCCCTCACCGGCGAGTCCGAAGACCCCGGCCAGCTCATGAATCCCACCCCGGCGGCCTCCCGTCGTTCCCTCGCCAACGCGCCGCGGGCCTCCCGCACGGCTCGCTCGACCGCCGACTCCAGCAGCGCGGGCGGAACCGCGGCGACGGGGCTGAACCAGCCGCGGGTCAGCCAGGCGGCCTCCCTCGGCGCCCTTCGCACCAACTTCCGCAGCCAGTCGGGCTGTTCCTGCGGCTCACCGAGCACGGCGGCCGGCGGGTCCTCGTGGAGCCGTACGGCTTTCCGGTTGTCGAGGACCGCCCGCACCGGCAGCCCCGCGTCCACCACGACCCGTCGGGGGGTGAGCGCGCGGGCGTCGGCGACCAGTTGGAAGCCGCGTGCGCTCGCATCGTGGAGGACCACCACGGGTCCGGGGCCGGTCAGTTCGGAGAGCCCGGCGGCGAGTGTCAGGTTCAGCCGCCCCGGGATCCGATTGACCGACAGGAAGACGCGCACGACCCGGTCCGGACAGAGGAGTTCGACCGGCTGCGGCTGCTCTGGCCCGGGGTCATCGCCCTTGCGCGGGCCGGTGACCTCGTGGGTGTCCCGGTACTCCTGGTCGTTCACGATCCCCGGCGGCAGGCTTCCGTACGCGTGCACCCACCACGTGCAGATCATCGTCCGGAACTCCGCGAGCGTGGGCACCACTTGGGCGCCCGCGCCGCGCGCGGGCCGGGGCGGCTCCCCCTTCGCCAGGGCGAACACGTAGACGGCCACCCCCACGCACGCCCACCACAGCAGCCCGGCGAAGCGCATGTCCTGCATGCGGATGCCGAGTGCCACCAGCCCGACGACGAGGATCGCCCCCACCGTGCGCCCGATCCATACGGGGCGTCCACTCTTCGGGACCGCCGCCCAGGTGGGGTTGTCGATCCGGGCCAGATACCAGAGCTGGGTGACGGTGACCTGGCGGCGGCCGCTGCCGGTGGCCTTCTCGGCTATGCGCCGGATGCGCGTGTCGTGCATGCCCCGGCCCTTCGTCCTGGGGTCCAGGGCGAACTGGCGCCCGCAGCGCGAACACACATTGCCCGTACGTTCCTTGCGCAGCAGGGAGGCCTGACAGTTGGGGCAGATCATCTCCGCTCCTCCGGCCAGGTCAGGAAGCCGACGGAGGCGGCCCGCCTGCGTACCGGGTCGTCCGTCGCGCGGGCCCGCTCGACGGCCCGGGAGACGACGGCCAGCAGCTTGGCCGGCGGCACCCCGACGAGCGGGAACCCCCACCCCTTGCCCAGCCACTTCAGCTGCGCGGGGCTCAACTCCCCCTTCGCCGCGAGCTGTTCCATGACCCACGCCTCCGGCGCCTCGCCCCGCAGGGGCACCGCGCGAGTGGGCCCTTGCACGGCTACCGGTGGCAGACCGATGTCGACGACGCGGCCGGTCGGCAGCGCGGCACGGATCTGGTGGGTGAGCAACAGGCCCTGGGCATCGGCGTCGTGGAGCACCAGCAGGGTCCGATCGGGCGCGGCGGGCAGCGAGTACGGCTCGGCGACGAGCGTGAGGCCGTACCGTGCGGTCAGGCCCGCCGCGTCGAGGAAGGCGGCGACCGAGCGGTCGGGGCAGACGAGGACGATCCCGTCGGAGGGACCAGCAGCGGCACCGACCGGCGGTGCGGTCGCCGGATAGGTGCGGTCGTCGACCACTCCGTCCGGCAGCGCCCCGTAGACGCTCCGCCACTCCTCCATCGGACCGGTGCGGAAGGCCTCCCGGCCGAGCAGCGGTCGCCCCCGGCCCACGCCTGCCGACCACGCGATCACGACGCCGATCGCCGCGAGCAGCAGCAGACCGGCGACGACAGTGACGGCGACGACGTGCGTGCCCAGCCCGAACACCCCGACGAAGAAACCGATCAGGGTCAGCCCGAGGGCGCAGCCCACCTCGACCCGGGCGCTCCGCAGCGACTTTCGGGACAGGGCGTACCACAACTGCCCCGGTGTGCAGGGGACTTGGCCCTCCTGCCCGAGCTTGAGGACGATCCGGCGGACCCGCAGGTCGTTGAGTTTCAGCGGGTTGGTCTTCGGGTCCAGGGCGTACCTGCGCCCGCACTTGCCGCAGACGTTGCCGGGACGTTCCTTGCGCAGCAGGGACTGCTCGCAGTGCGGGCAGATCATCGACGGCCCTCCAGTCCTTGCGCGAGCCGGCGCAACCGGGCGGCCAGCCGCTCCCGCGCGGTGGTGACACCCGGCCCGCGCACCTGCTGGACCCGCTCGATGTCACGCAGGGCGGCGGCGAGTTGAAGGTAGTCGGTGGCGGCGAGGGTGCTGGTGCGCGCGCCCGCCGAGCCGATGTCGTCGTACGCCGAACCCAGGTCGTCGTACGCAGGGCCGCCGGCCCTGCGTTCCGCCTCGGGCGCGGTGATCGCGTAGTCCTCGTGGTCGATGCCGTAGCCGGTGTTGGCGGCGAGGATGGTCAGCGGGGCCGGGCCCCGGTTGGCGAAGGAGTGCGGCATCATCTCGGGGATGCGGATCAACTCGCCCGGGGTGAGCGGGACTTCGGTGACGCGGCCGCGCTCGGTGTCGTACAGTCCGCAGGCCGCGTAGCCGAGGCTGAGGACGAAGTGCTCGCCGCCGTGCGCGTGCGGGGTGAAGGCGCTGCGCGGGCCGACGATGCCGAGTTTGACGGTGGCGTTGGAGGGCCGCTCGGGCGACGTGGCCGCGTCCCCGACCAGATAGTGGGCGAACTGTCCGTCGTCGATGAACCGCAGCAGGTCCCGCTCGGGCCCCAGCTCCCGGGCGCCGTCACGATCCGCGAGGACGACGGAGCCGTCGGCGCTCAGCCGGTACAGCCGTACCCCCCGCGGCAGTCCGGACCCCTCTTCACCTGCACTGCCGAACAAACGCGCCTCCCCCAAGAGCCGTTCACATACGCGTTCGCATGGTATGCCGATGGTCAAGAACAGCACATGGATACGAGGAATCATCACGCCCCGCCCCCTGTTGTGTCTGGGTAACAGGTCTTGGACAAGACCCCCGCATCCCGAGGAGACCGAGCGTGTACGGCGACTCAGCGACAGTCCGCAAGATCCTCACCGAGCTCGGCGACACCTGGGCGGTCGTGGGCCTGTCGTCGAACAAGCAGCGCGCGGCCTACGGTGTCGCAGCCGTCCTGCAGCGCTTCGGGAAGCGGATCGTGCCCGTGCACCCGAAGGCGGAGACGGTGCACGGGGAGAAGGGGTACGCCTCGCTGGCGGAGATCCCGTTCGAGGTCGACGTCGTCGACGTGTTCGTCAACAGCGACCTCGCCGGAGCCGTCGCCGACGAAGCGCTCGCCATCGGCGCGAAGGGCGTCTGGTTCCAGCTCGGCGTGATCGACGAGAGCGCCTACGACCGCACCCGCGCGGCCGGCCTGGAGATGGTCATGGACCGGTGCCCCGCGATCGAAATCCCCCGACTGCGTTAGGCGCGGTCCAGGATCCACCCTCACCCTGGTCAAGATTGGACCAGGGGTCTTCTGCGCGCCCATTTCTGATTTCTAACATGCAACCTCTCAGGCAATGAAAGTTTATATACATTTCATGAGAGGGCGCTGAGAAAATGGTAAGCGTCGAACACGCCCCCGCGGCGGAGACAAGAGGCCCCAGCGGTCTGCGGAGGGACGTCGGACTCATCGGTCTGATGTGGGCTTCCGTCGGTTCCATCATCGGTTCGGGCTGGCTGTACGGCGCCGAGAAGGCGGTCGTGGCAGCCGGACCCGCGGCGATCATCTCGTGGGTGATCGGCGCGATCGCGATCGTCCTGCTGGCCCTGGTGCACGCCGAACTCGGCGGCATGTTCCCGGTCGCGGGCGGCACCGCACGCTATCCGCACTACGCCTTCGGCGGCCTGGCCGGCATGTCCTTCGGCTGGTTCTCCTGGCTGCAGGCCGCGACCGTCGCCCCGATCGAGGTCGAGGCGATGATCGGCTACGCCGGTCACTGGCACTGGGCACAGGGCCTCCAGCACACCGACGGCACACTGACCCCGAGCGGCCTGGCGACGGCCGTCGTCCTGATGGCCGTGTTCGTCGCCGTCAACTTCTTCGGCGTGCGCGCCCTGGCGCACACCAACAGCGCCGCCACCTGGTGGAAGATCGCCGTCCCGCTGGGCGCCATCTTCATCATCGCGGCCGGCAACTTCCATCCGGGCAACTTCACTTCGGAGAGCTTCGCCCCGTTCGGCGCCAAGGGCGTGCTCAGCGCCATCAGCGGCAGCGGCATCATCTTCGCGCTGCTCGGCTTCGAGCAGGCCATCCAACTGGCGGGCGAGAGCCGCAATCCGAAGCGGGACCTGCCCCGGGCGACGCTGGGCTCGGTCGCCATCGGCGCGGTCATCTACCTGCTGCTCCAGGTCGTGTTCATCGCCGCGCTGCCGCACAGCACCTTCGCGCACGGCTGGGCGCACCTCAAGTACGAAGGGATCAGCGGCCCTTGGGCCGGTCTCGCGACCCTGGTCGGCCTCGGCTGGCTGAGCGTGGTGCTCTACCTCGACGCCGTCATCTCCCCCGGCGGCACCGGACTGATCTACACCACCGCCACCTCCCGGGTCTCCTTCGGCCTGGCCAAGAACGGCTACGCGCCCAAGCTCTTCGCCCGCACCGACGCCCGGGGCGTGCCGTGGTTCGGCCTGATCATCTCCTTCGTGACCGGTGTGGTCTGCTTCCTGCCGTTCCCGAGCTGGCAGGAGCTGGTCAGTTTCATCACCTCGGCGAGCGTGCTGATGTACGCGGGCGCGCCCCTGGCGTACGGCGTCTTCGCCGACCGGCTGCCGGAGCACGACCGCCCGTACCGGCTGCCGGCCGGCAAGGTGCTCTCGCCGCTGTCGTTCGTGGTGGCCAACCTCATCATCTACTGGGCCGGTTGGGACACCCTGTGGCGGCTGGGCATCGCGATCGTCCTCGGTTACGTCCTGCTCGGCGGCTACGCCTGGTACGCGACCTCGACCCGTCAACCGGACGCGCCCCGGCTGGACTTCAAGGCCGCCCAGTGGCTGCCGGTCTATCTGCTGGGCATGGGCGTGATCTCCTGGCAGGGCGGCTTCGGCGGCACCGGCCGTATCGCCCTGTGGTGGGACATGCTGCTCATCGCCGCCTTCTCGGTCGGCATCTACTACTGGGCCCGGGCGACCGCTTCCCCCGCCGATGAGATCGAGCGGAGCATCGAGGAGGTCGTGGTGACGGACGCGCCCGCGCACTGACGGACGGCGGTGCCCGTCGGCCGCGGGGAGCCCTGCCGCGTCTGACGGGCCACCGTCATAATGCTCGGGTGACTTCCGCTTCCTTCCCCGTGGTGATCGTGGGCGCCGGACCCGCCGGCCTCACCATCGGCAACATCCTGCGCGCCGCCTCCGTCGACTGTCTGGTCCTGGAGGTGGAGTCCCGCGAGTTCATAGAACGCCGGCCCCGGGCCGGGGTGATCGAGGAGTGGGCGGTGCGGGGCCTTGAACAACGAGGCCTCGCGGACAACCTGTTGGCGCGGGCCGAGCTGCACACCGAGTGCGAGTTCCGGTTCGGGACGCGGCGCCACCGGTTCTCGTACCACGAGCTGACGGGGCATCACCACTTCGTCTACCCGCAGCCGTTGCTCGTGACGGACCTCGTGCGCGAGTACGCGGACGTGCGCGGTGGGGCGATTCGGTTCGGCGTCCGGGACGTCCAGCTGCACGACATGGATTCGGACCGTCCCTCGGTGTCGTACACCGACCCGGAGACCGGTCAACGGCAGCTCGTGCACTGCGACTTCGTCGCGGGCTGCGACGGGGCGCGCGGGGTGACACGGACCGCGCTGCCGGAGCGGGCCCGAATAGCGCGGCACGACTACGGCATCGGCTGGCTGGCGCTGCTCGCCGAGGCACCGCCCTCGTCGGACTGCGTGCTGTTCGGCATCCATCCGCGCGGGTTCGCCGGACACATGCCGCGCAGCCCCGAGGTCACCCGCTACTACCTGGAGTGCCCGCCCGGCGACGACCCGGAGAACTGGTCGCACGACCGCGTCTGGAGCGAGTTGCAGGAGCGGCTCGGCGCGTCCGACCGACCGCCGCTGACGGAGGGGCGGTTGATCGAGAAGCGCGTCCTCGACATGCACAACTACGTGGTCGAGCCGATGGTGTTCGGCCGGCTCTTCCTCGCCGGGGACGCGGCCCACCTCACGGCCCCCATCGCGGCCAAGGGCATGAACCTCGCCCTGCACGACGCCTTCCTGCTCGGCGACGGACTGGTCTCCTACCTCACGAAGGGCGAGGCGGGCGGCCTGCACGGCTACTCGGACGCGTGCCTGCAACGGGTCTGGGACTACCAGGAGTTCTCGCAGTGGCTGTCGGACGTCTACCACGGCACGTCCTCGGGCGACCCGTTCCGCGCCGGCACCACACTGGCCCGGCTGCGCCGCCTGTTCACCTCACCCGCGGCGGCCGGCGCGTTCGCGGAGCAGTACCTCGGCGAGGACTCGGCCAGCTGACCGGGCGCGCTGAGGAACACCCCGGTCGGCTGTGCTGAGGGGCACCCCGTTCAGACGTACTGCCGGGACACCCCGTCAGACCGCCACTCCCAGCCCCTCCAGGACCACGGCACCCGGCAGTTCGGCGAACGCCTTGCCCGGCACGAGGAGTTTGCCGCGCCGCCGGCCGCTGCCGACCAGGACGTAGGGCAGGTCGACGACCGCCGAGTCCACCAACAGGGGCCAGCCGTCCGGCAGTCCGATCGGGGTGATGCCGCCGTACTCCATGCCGGTCTCGCCCGTCGCGGTGTCCATCGACGCGAACGAGGCCTTGCGGGCGCCGAGTTGGCGGCGGACCGTGCCGTTCACGTCGACCCGGGTGGTGGACAGGGCGACACAGGCAGCGAGGGTGGTCTCGCCACCCCGCTTGCCGGCGACGACCACGCAGTTCGCCGACTTCTCCAGCAGTTCCCGGCCGTAGTGCTCCACGAAGACCGCGGTGTCGGCCCACTGGGGGTCCGTCTCGACGTACACGATCTGCTCGGCGGGGACGCTGCCGCGCCACCGGCGTACGGCCTCGGCGACCGGGCCGATCAGGTCGTCGAGGGCCTCGGGGGCGGGGATGGCGTGGTCGAAGTGTCCGATGGGTGCGTCCATGGCGGCACGCTAACAAACCCCTCGGGGCCTCATGGGCGCACGCCGGGTACCGAGACGCACATGATCATCTCGACCGGCGCGCGGCCCTCGTTGCCGTACGTGTGGGGGCTGTTGGCCTCGAAGGAGACGCTCGAACCGGCCGGGACGGGGTACTTCTCGCCGTCGACGGTGAGGGTCAGCTCGCCCGCCGTGACGTGCACCAGCTCGACCGTGCCGGTGGGGTGCGGGTCGGAGGGGCTGTGGTCGCCGGGCATGAGGCGCCAGTCCCACATCTCCAGCGGGCCGGGGGCCTCGGTGCCGGCGAGGAGTCGGTTGTAGCTGCCGGCGTCGGTGTGCCAGAGCCGTACCGCCTGGTCGGCGGGGACGATCCGGACCCGGGGGCCCTGCTCGTAGTCGAGCAGCGTGGTGATGCTGATGCCCAGCGCGTCCCCGATCTTCACGACCGTGCCGATGCTGGGGTTGGTGCGGGCCTGCTCGATCTGGATGAGCATGCCGCGGCTGACTCCGGCCCGGGCGGCGAGCGCGTCGAGGGTGAAGCCGCGTTCGTTGCGCCAGCGCTTGACGTTGCGCGCCAGGGACTGGTTCAGCAGGTCGAGGTCCGCCACTTTACGTCCAATATTCTGAATGACAGAGTTCAATGCAGTGAACTACGGTGTGATGCACCGGATCGTTCACCGAACTGTACTGCGAGGCGACCGTGACAGCATTCTTCGCCCTGGCCACCAGCCTCCTGTGGGGTATGGCCGACTTCGGCGGTGGCCTGCTCACCCGGCGCCTGTCGGCGCTGACGGTGGTCGTGGTCTCGCAGGTGATCGCGGCGGCCGTGCTCGGCGCGGTCGTGGTGGCGACGGGCGGCTGGACCGAGGCGGGACCGCGCCTGTGGTTCGCGGTCGCGGCCGGACTGGCGGGGCCGGTCGCGATGATCTCCTTCTACAAGGCGCTCGCGCTGGGCCCGATGGGAGTCGTCTCCCCGCTCGCGACCCTGAGCGTGGCCGTCCCGGTCGGCGTGGGCCTCTTCCTCGGCGAGCGTCCCGGCCTGACGCAGGTCGCGGGCATCGCGGTGGCCGTCACCGGGGTCGTCCTCGCGGGCGGCCCCCAACTGCGCGGCGCGCCGGTCCAGCGTCAGGCCATCGTGCTCACCCTCGTCGCGGCCCTCGGCTTCGGCGCGGTCTTCGCCCTGATCGCGGAGGCCTCGACGACCGTCACCGGCCTCTTCCTGGCCCTCTTCGTGCAGCGCCTGACGAACGTGGCCGCGGGCGGCATCGCCCTGTACGTCTCCGTCCGACGCGGCGCCGAGGCCCTCCCGCCGACCGGCTTCCCCTGGGCCTCCCTGCCGACCCTCGCCTTCGTCGGCCTCGCGGACGTGGCGGCGAACGGCACGTACTCGATCGCCGCCCAGCACGGCCCGATCACCGTGGCCGCGGTCCTGGCCTCGCTCTACCCGGTGGTGACGTCCCTGGCCGCCCGCGGCTTCCTCCACGAACGCCTCCGCGCGGTGCAGACAGCCGGCGCGGGCCTTGCTCTGCTCGGCACGTTGCTGCTGGCCGCAGGGTGAACGGGGATCTCCAAGGGGCGCGATCGACATCCACGCCGGCCTGGGCGAGGCGCCGGCCACGCCGCCGAACCAGCGGCGCGTGCGTCAGGACTCCGCGTCCAGTTGCGCCAGCCGTTCCACCGTCTCCTCGTCCAACTCCGAGAGTGCCAGCAGCTGTTCGGGGGTGACGCCGTCGGGGATCGGGACGGGTGCGGGGGTTCTGAGGGGCGGCTGCCAGCCCTCCGTCGCGGTCCAGCGGCGTACGACCCGGGCCGGTGCGCCCGCCACCACCGCGTGGTCGGGGACCTCGCCGCGGACGACCGCGCCGGCGGCCACCACCACGTTTCGGCCGATCCGCGCGCCCGGCAGGATCACCGCGCCGGTGCCGATCCAGCAGCCCGGGCCGATCTCCACCGGCTCCATCCGGGGCCACTGCTTGCCGATGGGCTCGTGGGGATCGTCGTAGGAGTGGTTCGTGGACGTGACGTAGACGTAGGGGCCGAAGTAGCAGTCGCTGCCGATGGTGACCGTCGTGTCGGCGATGACGTGGCTGCCGCGGCCGAGGACCACGCCGTCGCCGAGGCGCAGGATCGGGTCGGGGCCGAGGTCGAGGTCGGGCATCAGGCCCGCGGTGAGGGTGACCTGTTCGCCGACGATGCAGTGGGCGCCCAGATGGATCCAGGGTTCGCCGAAGACCGTGCCGAGCGGGAAGGCGAGTCTGGTACCGGTTCCCATCGCGCCGAAGCGGAACCGTCCCGGGGAGTCCGCGGTCACGGAGCCCGTGCGCTGCACCCAGGCCCAGCCCGCGTGCACGGCGCGCTGGACGAGACGGTGACGCCAGGATGAGAACGTGTTCTTGCGCTTCGGCACCCGCTCACCGTACTGACGGCGAGGTGCGCCCATGAGGTCGAGGGGCTGTGATCTTCGCCCTACCGGGTGGCGTACGGTGCGCTGAGTACCGACGACGAGGAGAGGTCGATGACGCACAAGGCACTGATCACGGGGATCGGCGGCAGGGAGCCGAGGATCAGCGAGGAGGCGTTCGTGGCACCCACGGCCTCGGTGATCGGGGACGTGACGCTGGAGGCAGGGGCGAGCGTCTGGTACGGCGCCGTCCTGCGCGGTGACGTCGAGCGGATCTCCGTCGGCGCGCAGGCCAACATCCAGGACAACTGCACGCTCCACGCCGACCCGGGGTTCCCGGTCAGCATCGGTGAGCGGGTGTCCGTGGGGCACAACGCCGTGGTGCACGGGGCGACCGTCGAGGACGACTGCCTGATCGGCATGGGCGCGACGGTCCTCAACGGCGCGGTGATCGGCGCCGGTTCACTCGTCGCCGCCCAGGCCCTCGTACCGCAGGGGATGCAGGTGCCGCCGGGCTCGCTGGTCGCGGGCGTCCCGGCGAAGGTACGGCGGGAACTGACCGCCGAGGAGCGCGAGGGCGTCACCCTCAACGGAACGCTGTACGCGGAGCTCGCCAAGTCGCACGACGAGTTGTACGAGAAGCCGTAGCCCCCGGCGGCCCCTGGTTCGGGCCCCAGTTCCAGTCCCGGGCTCAGTCGACCGCCGGGACCGGCTCCGTCTCGGCCGCCTCCCGCTGTGCCGCCGCCTTCTTCGCCTTGCGCCTGATCACCAGCATCGACGCGAGCCCGAAGAGGACGGCCGCCGCGAGGCCCAGGTAGGAGAACCGCTTCAGCCAGTCCTCGGCGACCACACCGACGTAGTAGATGACCGCGGTCGTGCCACCCGCCCAGCAGATCCCGCCGAGGACGTTGGCGATCAGGAACTTCCAGTACGGCATGTGCAGGACGCCCGCGAGCGGCCCGGCGAAGATCCGCAGCAGGGCGACGAAGCGGCCGAAGAAGACGGCCCACATGCCCCACTTCTCGAAGGACCGCTCGGCGGTGGCGATATGCCCCTCACCGAAGTGCCGTGGGAACTTCTTGCCGAGCCAGGCCAGCAGCGGCCGCCCGCCCTTGCGGCCGATCGCGTAGCCGATGGAGTCGCCGATCACGGCACCGAGGGTCGCGCAGGCGCCGAGGACGACCGGGTTGATGCCCGAGTGCTGCGAGGACAGCAGCGCCGCCGAGACCAGGACGATCTCGCCCGGCAGCGGGATGCCCAGGCTCTCCAGACCGATGACCAGCGCCACCACGGCATAGACGGCTGCCGCGGGTACCGTGTCGAGCCATTCCTGGACGTGCAACGCCGGTTCCTCCCGATTCGTGACCGTTCGTGCCCTGTTCGTACCCTGCGTACGCGGGCATTCCCGGCGTGCGCCGCGCGAGGCGCACGCCGGGAAGCCTACCGGGTCACCGCGCGGCGGCACCGTCCCACAGATCGCACCGGTGGTCCCGGTGGACGGACGTGCTGAGGACGTTCCCGCCCTTGGACGCCGTGCGCAGCGAGAGCACCACGCCCGGTCCGGCGGGCATCGGCGGCTGTCCGGCGGCCCGCGGCACACCGTCCCGTACGAAGGACCCCCAGTACGCCACCATCTGCCGCGCCAGCGCCCGCTGTTCGGCGTTGAGCGGCGACTCCAGACCGAAGTGCCGGAACAGGTACTGCACTTCGTTCACGTGCGTCGCACCGAAGTCGAAGTCGGTGTGCAGGTTGCGCAGCGAGGCGAAGGGCGGCGAGGTGAGGTCGGCGAACTCGTACGAGTAGACCGGACCGCGCTTCGCGAGGAGACCGTCGAGCCGCAGCGCCGGGCAGGCGAACAGGGTGTCGCCCTGGGCGGTGGCGTACGCGATGGTCGGCGACGGGTAGGCCGAGACCGGGTAGCGGGCCAGCGCCTCCTCGCCGAAGTCGGCGCGCACGGCGTCCGGGTACTGCTCGGCGGTGAGTGGGGTGCCGTTCAGGTCGAACCGCGAGAACGCGAACAGCCGCCCCTCGTCGTGGTTCGCCCCGTTCAGCACCGGCACACCGGCGGCGGCCCCCTTCGCCAGTGCCTCCCCGGGCTGCCGCGGCAAGAAGGTCCCGCCGACCACCGGCGCCCAGTCGAAGTCGCCCTGGGCGGCGAGGATCTCGGCGGCCGACTTGCCGCGCAGACACGCCACGGTCGTGCAGCCGAGCTTCTGCGCGAAGGCAGCACCTTCGGACACGGCCGTCCGATGCGTACGAGCGCTGCAGTCGTCGTAGGCGCCGCTCTCGATGATGCCGGCCCGGAACAGGCCCTTCGCGGAAGGCGAGGCGAGCTGGGTGCAGACCGAACGGCCGCCCGCCGACTCGCCGGCGATGGTCACGCGGCTCGAATCGCCGCCGAAACGGCCGATGTTGGCGCGCACCCAGCGCAGGGCGGCCTGCTGGTCGAGCATGCCGAAGTTGCCGGAGACGCCGTCACGCGCCTCGCCGTCGAGGCCCGCCGCCGCGAGGAACCCCATCGCCCCGAGGCGGTAGTTGACGGTCACGACGACGGTCCCGGTCTGCCGCGCGAAGGCGTCCGGCACGACGTCCTGCCCGGCGCCCGCGGTGAGCCCGCCACCGTGGAACCAGACCATCACCGCGCGCCGCCCGGACCCCTTCGGGACGTACACGTTCAGGTCGAGACAGTCCTCGGTGTACGAGGGCTGCTCGTATCCCGGGTCCCAACTCGACGTCTGTACGCACTTGTTGCCGAAGTCCAGCGCGGAGCGCACTCCTTGCCAGGGCCGGACGGGCTGCGGGTCCCGCCAGCGCAGCTTCCCGACCGGCGGTTCGGCGTACGGGATACCGAGGAACTGCCGTCCCTCGGCGGTGATTTGGCCGCGCACGGCGCCGGAGTCGGTGTGGACGACCGGTCCGCCGTGCGCGGTGCTCGACTCACCTGCCTCCGCGGCGGGCAAGGGCGAGACGAGCGTGACCGCGAGGGCCGTGAGTGCGATACCGAAACGCCGCATCATCCGTGTCACCGCGCCACCTCCACGTTCGTCCGCAACCGCAGATCCCCCGACGACGCCCCGACCCACACCGCCCGACGCCCGGTCCCGAGCACCCAGCCGTGCCGCCTCGGATCCCAGGACGACAGCGTCCGCGCATCTACGCGCACGGTGACTCGGCGCCGCTCCCCCGCCCGCAGCGCCAGCCGCCGGAAACCGCCCAACACCCGTACGGCTTGGTCGAGTCGGAGCTCCGGCGACTTCCCCACATAGACCTGCGGCACGGCGATCCCTTCCCGACGACCGGTGTTGTGCACGACGAAGTCGACGTCGAGACCGTGCCGGTTCCAGCGAGCGGACAGGTCCCCGTAGGAGAAGGAGGTGTACGACAGTCCGTGGCCGAAGGGGAACAGGGGCCGCACGCCCTCCGCGTCGTACCAGCGGTAGCCGACGTGGATGCCCTCCGAGTACTCCTCGGTGCCGTCAACTCCGGGATAGCGGCGGGGGTTTCCGGCGACCGAGTGGTGCTCGTCGTCGACCGGGAAGGACTGGGTGAGCCGGCCGCCGGGGTCGCAGTCGCCGTACAGGACGGCGGCCGTGGCGGCGGCACCTTCCTGGCCCGGGTAGTACATCTGGAGCACGGCGCCCGTGCGGCTCAGCCATGGCATCGAGGTGGAGGACGAGGTGTTGAGGACGACGGTCGTGCGGGGGTTGGCCGCCGTGACCGCCTCGATGAGTTTCGCCTGATTGCCGGGGAGCGCGACGGTCGTGCGGTCGAGGCCCTCGGTGGCGTCCTCGTAGGCGAAGAGGATGACGTCACGCGCTGCCCGCGCGACCTCGACGGCCTCGGCGACGTCCTGCGCGCGGGTCGCGCCGGTGATGCGGCGCAGCCGGAAGAGCTGCCCGGCGTCCCCGCCCTGCGCGGTGATCTGGAGCCGGTGGGCGCCCTTGGTGAGGGCCAGGGTCTTGCGGCGTACCGCCAGTCCGTCCGGTGCGGCGGACACCAGGCCGCCGGAGAAGTACTCGCCGTAGCCGGGGGCGAGCGGGAAGAGGTCCGCGCCGTCGAGGAGCACCTTGGGGCGCAGGGTGGGGGCGGCGGAGTAGTGGATGACGAAGGTCCACTCGTCGGCGTCGGAGACGGTGAGCGTGCCGTCGTACGTCCAACTCGCGCCCGCGCCGACCTGTTGACCCTCGCTGTCGAAGGCCGGGTTCAGGGCCGAGGCGGGGATCGGCTTGCCGAACAGGTCCTCGCCGAGGGCGTAAGTCGCCTTCCCCGCGCGGGACTTGATGACGTCCAGGGGGCTGTCGGCGTGGTCGGGGACGACGTGTGCGCTGCCGCCGCCGCTGACGAAGGGGAGCGTGCCAGTGGGGCCGACGACGGCGACGCTGCCGCCCGGGGAGAGCGGGAGCGTGCGGCGCTTGTTGCGCAGCAAGGTCGCGCCCGCCTTGGCGATCTCCAGGGCGACGGCCGCGCCCGCCTGCGCGTTCCGGTCGGGGCGTGGCGGGGCGCTGCCGTCGAGGAGCCCGAAGCGGTCCATGACGGCGAGGATCCGGCGGACGGCACGGTCGACGTAGCGCTCGGGCACGCTGCCGTTGCGGACGGCGGTCCTGAGCGCCGTACCGAAATGGGTTCCGTCGGGCATCTCCATGTCGAGGCCCGCGGTGATCGCCTTGACCGTGCTGTGGGCGGCGAACCAGTCGGTCATCACCCAGCCCTCGAAACCCCATTGGTCGCGCAGGATGTCGGTGAGCAGGGTCCTGTTCTCGCAGGAGAAGGTGCCGTTGACCTTGTTGTACGCGCCCATCACCGCGCCGGTGCCGGCGTCGACGGCCGCCTCGAAGCCGCGCAACTCGATCTCGTGCAGGGTCTGTTCGTCGACCCGCACGTCGATGGAGTCGCGGTCCTTCTCCTGGTTGTTGAGGGCGAAGTGCTTGACGGTCGCGATGAGCCCCTCGCCCTGGATGCCCTGGATCTCGGCGGCGACCAGTCCTGAGGCGAGCAGCGGGTCCTCGCTGAAGGTCTCGAAGTTGCGGCCCGCGTACGGGGTGCGGATGAGGTTGACCATCGGGGAGAGCAGCACGTCCTGGCCGAGCGCGCGGCCCTCGCGTCCGATCACCTGGCCGTAGCGGCGGGCCAGTTGGGGATCGAAGGCGGCGGCCAGCAGGACGGGGGCGGGCAGGGCGGTGGCGTGCCGGGTGACGCGGACTCCGGCGGGGCCGTCGGCGAGGCGGAGCGGGGGGATGCCGAGGCGTTTCACTCCGGGGACGTAGCCCGCCTGGCCGAGCGAGGCCGGGTCGGTGGCGCCGTGCAGCAGGGAGATCTTCTCGTCGAGGGTGAGCTTGGCGATGAGGCCCTCGACGCGGGGACCGGCCCCCGCGTCGGGTCTGTCCAGCGCGCGGGCGGGAGGCGTGAGAGCGCCGGTGGCCGCCGCGGCGACGGCGATCGATCCGCCCAGCAGACGCAGGGCGGACCGCCGGGAGACGGTGTCGGACATGAGCCGTCACTCCTTCGGTGTGCGGGCACGACGATGTGAACCGCAGTGCGCCCGGCGCCCCCGGTCCGTGTCCGTGTTCGGCAACTGAACGCACTATGCGTCAGGACCGACTTGACACCCCGTTAGACACCACTGGCGCGGCGGGAAAACTATGACCGGTGGTGACTCGTGTCAATGACCTGAACGAGAAAGGGCGGGATGCCGACAACAACCGAAGGTGAACAGGAGAGGAGACCGGAAAAGAGGCCACCCCGGGAGGCGCTGCGGAGAGCGTCCCGGGGTGGCCGTGCCCTGCCGTGGCTCGGCTCGGCTCGGTGAAGGGCTGAGCGAAGGTGACGGGCTCAGTGAAGGTGGAGGGCCGAGCCGAGTCCTGTCGTCAGCGGGGTCGTGATCGCGGCGACGGTGTCCAGCAGTTCGCCCGGGAGGTTGCGGAGTCCGTCCGCGGTGTCGGACAGGACCGCGGGCGCCGGAGCGGGGGCCGGATCGACCGCTCCCCCGGACCCGGACTCGTCGCCGACCTGGGCGATCCGCGTCTCGTACGACCCGCCCTCGGACTGTCCGTCGCCGGGCAACCCACTCTGGGAGGGCTGCGGCTGGAGTCCGGGCGACCCCTCGGCACCGCCCGCGCCGGAATCCCCCTCGGGCCGGCCGTTCTCCCCCGGCGCCCCGTTCTCGGTCTTCGCGCCCCCAGAGTTCCCGTCGGGGGCACCTCCGTCGCCGCCGACGCCCGCCTCCAGCACCCATCGCTGCCGGGCCGACCCGTTCCGTTCGGCGACGACGACGTCCTCCGCCTTCTTCCCCCGGCCGGCCGCGACGAGGAGTCCCTTGCCGCCGCGCAGCAGCAACTCGCCGCGGACGGTGAGGTCGTAGCGCACCTCGCCCGCGTGCACGAGGCACCCGGCCACGACGACCGAGCCGCCGCCGGAACCCGTGTCGGCGTCGAGGCACAGCGTCGGGTCGGCGCCGCTGCGCAGCAGCCCGTCGTCCTGGTAGGACCACTGCTGGGAGGCGGCGGTGGAGCAGTCCGCCAGCACGGCGGCGACGCCCGGCAGCGCCCGGCCGCCCTTGATGTCCAGGCAGAGCCCGTCGGCGGGGTTGCGGAGTCGGCCGCGGCCGACCTCAACGGGCTGGCCCACCGAGGCGGCCGAGGGTGACGACCCGTCGGCCGAGGCCCCTTCCGCCGAGCGCGGCGGGAGGGCCGTATTGCCGCTGGGGGCGCCCCAGGTGGCGGTCGGGTCCGGGACACCGTTGTCATCGGACCAGCCCTTGGCGACGAGGACCGTCGCGAGCAATGCGAGGGAGGTCAGACCGATGCCCACCGCGGCGGCCTTGGTGTGCCTGCGCGGTACGACGGGACGGTGCCGGCCGATGACCGCGGTCGGGGCCGGCCGCCCTGGCGCCACCCGCTCGACGCTCCGGCCCGGACGCGATTCGAGATAGCGCAGGGCTCCCCAGCCGAGCACGGTCTCCGCGAGCAACGCCCCCAACCCGCTCTCGAAATAGCTGAGTTGCTCGGCGGCGAATCGGCAGTAACGGCAGTGCACCAGATGCTGACGGACGTCCGGCAGCAGAGCCCCGCCCCGGCGCAACGGGACGTCGAGGAGGCGGTTGTAGAAACGGCATTCCTTGGAGGGCGCGAGATCGTGGTGGGCACGGACACAGCCGATGCGGAATTGCTCGCGCGCCTGGTCCAGCGCGGTCAAGGCGGTACCGGGGTCCACGCCCAACAGACCGGCCGGTACGGTTATGGGTTCGGCCTCGACCTCCACATGCCACAGGAGGCATTGGGAAGCGCCCGGAAGTTTGCGGAAAGCGCGCTCGGCGAGGCGCCTCCTTTCGGACGTCTCGGACCGCGCGGCCCGCAGCCCGCGACCGCCGGTGGGCTTGCGGAGTTCCGGCAGGGCGGCGGAAATACGGTCGTCCGCGACCCACTCCTTGACCGTGTCCCGCACGGCCACCAGGAGTTGGGGGCGCAGGGCGCCGCCCGCGGTCTTGCCGAGCACGCGGTGGAAGGCGGCGGTGGCGGCCATGGACGACGGGTGCTCGACCGTGGCCAGGCATATGACGGCGTACTCGTAAGTCGCCCTCCAGTGTCGGGCCAGCAGCAACGCGCTCGCGCGGGCGCCGACGGCACTGGCCGCGCCCTGAGCCGACTGCGCGAGGAGCTCGCGGTCGGACTCGCCGGGGTCCGACCCGGGGCGGGGCGCGTACGGAGGGAGTGGGGGGTAAGGGGATTGCACTGAACCAATTCCTTCCAAGCCGCAGGACCGGCAAGGCGAATGCCTGTCCACCGGAAAGCAGGTTGCCTGATTGGTGCATACCTACGACACGCCTGACGCGGTGTGCTATAAGGCCGCTCACCTTCGCACAATTGGTTCACAGGAAACAAGAAGTTCGAGTGACCAAAGTTCAAAACGCTGAAACTTCAGATAAGTTACCGACGGTATCCGCACCCGTATTCGAGTTACCCGCCGGTCGGCCCTCCGTATGTGTGCACTCAAAGACGGTTGGCACACCAAATCTCCAAGTTCCCGGACGGCTCCACAGCGACCTCCGAGGTCCCTCTCGGCCCGCTCTCATCCACCCGCGCAAGCATGGGCCGCATGATCGCCCCCCACGCTTCGAACGCCCCGACACCAACCCCCGCTGCGCCCCGCACTACCGGCACGACCCGCTCGGTCCGCAAGGCCGTCGTCCCGGCGGCCGGCCTGGGCACCCGCTTCCTGCCCGCGACCAAGGCCACGCCCAAGGAGATGCTGCCGGTGGTCGACAAGCCGGCCATCCAGTACGTCGTCGAGGAGGCCGCCGCGGCCGGGCTCGACGATGTGCTGATGGTGACCGGTCGCCACAAGCGGGCCATCGAGGACCACTTCGACAACGCCTTCGAGTTGGAGCAGGCCCTCGCGGCCAAGGGCGACGCCGTACGCCTGGACGCCGTACGCGACCCGGCCCGGCTGGCCAACATCCACCACATCCGCCAGGGCGAGCCGCTCGGCCTCGGCCACGCCGTGCTCTGCGCCCGCCGGCATGTCGGCGACGAGCCCTTCGCCGTCCTGCTCGGCGACGACCTGATCGACCCTCGCGAGACCCTGCTCAGCCGGATGCTGGACATCCGCGACCGGCACGCCGGAAGCGTGGTCGCGCTGATGGAGGTACCGCCGGAGCAGGTCCACCTCTACGGCTGCGCGGCCGTCGAGCCCACCGACGAGGACGGGGTGGTCCGCGTCACCGGCCTGGTGGAGAAGCCGTCCCCCGAGAACGCCCCCAGCAGGTACGCGGTCATCGGCCGCTACGTCCTCGACCCGTCCGTCTTCGCCACGCTGGAACACACCCCGCCGGGCCGCGGCGGCGAGATCCAACTCACCGACGCCCTCCAGCAGTTGGCCGCCGAGGGCACGGTCCACGGGGTCGTCTTCGAGGGCCTGCGCTACGACACCGGCGACAAGGCGGACTATCTGCGCACGGTGGTCAGACTCGCGTGCGACCGGGACGACCTGGGCCCTGAATTCACCGCTTGGCTCAAGGAGTTCGTGGCGGGACTGGAGAGTGGGGACGGGAGGGGTGGGGCGGGGCGGCGGTTGGTGGCGTGATCACGGGTTCCGCCACGGACAGTGCGGCCACCCGCCGACAGGTGGCTGGCGACGGACTCAGCGGCGCAGACGAACGAGTTCGTCCGCGCGACGGTGGTCCTTGGGGCGGCCGAGCGAGCGCCGCATCCGGATCAGGTCGTCCACCGCGGTGTAACGGATGGTGAAGCCAGACGGATCGTGGGCGCTCAACGCCCGGTCCAGACAGGGCGCGACGTCCATGTCGCCCCAGGGGAGGGCGGGGGTGCACAGGTCGCCGCTGACGCAGGTCACCTGGTACGCCTCCTGAGGACGACCGAGGTCGGGCAGTTCGGTGCAGCCCGCGGTGGTCAGGGCGTCACGCAGGGCGCGCGCCTGTTCGGGCGTACCGTCCCACAGCAGGTCGAGGTCGCCGGTCAGCTCCGTCGAGCCGTGCATGATGCCGGCGACCTGACCTATGACCACCGCGTGCGAACCTGCCGCGTGCAGCGCCCGGAGGAGAGGAAACGGGTCGAAGCCGAGCGCGCCGTCCGTGGCGAACGTGCCGGCGACGTCATCGGCCTCCTCCGGGCCACGCCCCGTGGCAGCACGTTCACGGGTCGCCTGCTGGATACGCCCGACGGCGTGACGAAGTCGGGAAACGGCAGCCTCGTTCATTCCACTCATTCAACAGCAGGGGCCAAGGACGAGCTCAGCCGTTGGGGCGCAGCGTCCAGAGCACCGTCATCTCGCCGGTGACCGCTCCGTCCTCGCGCTGGATGGCGACCGTCACGGGGAACTCCGGGCGCTTGCCCTCGTCCAGTTCGGCGATGACGTCGGCGATGGGGCGGCCGAGGGTGGCGGTGGCCCTGACCGGGCCGAGGGCGATCTTCTTGAACGCGATCTCGGCGTTGACCGGCAGCGGCACGGCGCGCGAGAGCTGGTCGCCGAACGCGGCCAGCACGATCGCGCCGCTGGCCGACTCGCCCAGCGTGAACATGGCCCCGGCGTGCGGCCCGCCCACGTGGTTGCGGTACTCGCTCTGGTCCGGCAGCGCCAGGACGGCACGCTCCGGAGTGGTCTCCAGGTACTCCAGGTTCAGCGTGCGAACCATCGGCACCGTGGCGGCGAGCAACTCGCCGATGGACATCTGATCTGCGCTCATGACGGGCATGTTACCCACGAGTAGCGATGGGTGGCCAGATCTGTGCGGTGACTCCTGTCTCGATGAGTTGCGCGACGCCTCGCCCGCCGCCCCGCCCGAGCGCCCTCGTTTTGCTACGGCCCTGACAAGCCGCAGTGACCGAATCGTGTCCTCGGCGGCACTATCGTGGCTCCCCATGTGGCCAGGACAGCAGCCGCCCGGGGGCGAGCAGAACCCGCAAGCGCAGAACAACCCGTACCAGCAGCCGGGGTATCAGCAGCCGAATCCGTACCAGCAGCCGGGCTTCCAGCAGCCCAACCCCTATGCGCAGCAGCCGCAGTGGGGCACCCCGGCTCCGGCGGGCCCGCCCCAGCAGCCGAACGGAGGCGGCGGCAACCGTACGAAACTGGTCGCGATCCTGGCCGCCACCGCCGTCGTCGTGGCGGCGGGCGTCACCGGGTTCCTGGTCCTGGGCGGCGACAAGGACGACACGGCGGACGACGCCAAGGACAAGGACACCAAGCCCTCGACGAGCGCGCCCGCCGAGCCGAGCGCGTCGGTCTCCGACGCCAACCCGCGCGGCGGCGACACGGTGAAGGCGACCATCCCGGGCTGGAAGGTCGTCACGAACCCGAAGTGGGGCACGGCCTTCGACGTACCGGCGGACTGGGAGGTCCAGTCCCCCGGCCTGACGATCGGCTTCGAAGACAGCGCGAAGAACGCCGACGCCAAGCCGCTCATCGTGATGTCCGCGCCGGCCTACTTCAAGTCCAAGTGGTGCACCTCCGACGACGACAAGGACGGCCGCTCGGACGACACCCCGCTCGCCGCCGTCGGCACCAAGGGCTCGGACGGCGCCAAGGACACGAACGAGGTCGCCGTGAACCAGGTGCCCTGGTGGGTCTTCGGCGGTTACACGCAGCCCGACAAGAAGAGCATCACCTTCGACGACAAGGCCAAGGCGTACACGACGAAGGCCGGCATCGAGGGCAGCTACGCCTGGGCCCGCTCGAAGAACAGCCCGCAGATCGGCAAGTCGAAGTGCAACAGCGACGGCAAGGCCATCACGTTCGGCTTCAAGAACTCCGCCGGTGACTTCGTGGCCTGGAGCCTGTACGGGGCGACGGGCGTCAAGGGCGAGGTCCCGGACGCGACCATCATGAAGATCCTCAGCACGGTACGGCTGGCGGGGACGCCGACCGGGGGGTGACCGTCCCCTACGTGTTACGGCTTGAGGCTCTGTCACGGCTTGAGACCGTCGAAGACGATGGTGAGCATCCGCGCGCGTACCGCCTCCTGAAGGCGGGCGCGCGCGGAGGCTTGTGAGGTGGCGACGAGCAGGGCGTACACCTCGGGCAGTTCGACGTCGTCCCGGACGGCGCCCGCGAGTTGGGCGCGCTGAAGCAGCGCGCCGACGGCTCGACGCAGTCCGTCCGATGCCCGCGCGGCCGCACCGCCGACGTCGCCACCGGCATCGAGCAGCGCCTCGCCTATGGCGATCTTGCCGGCCGCGTCGGCGACGAGGTGACGGAAGAAGTCGAAGAACGCCGGGCCCGGGTCCGTCGCGTCCAGCCGCGCCTCGGCCTGCTCGCGCAGCCGGTCGAAGCGCTGCACGAGAACGGCCTCCAACAGCGCCGCCTTGGTGGGGAAATGGCGGAAGACGGTGGCGATGCCGACGCCTGCCAGGCGGGCGACCTCCTCCGTGGACGCGGACTGTCCGCCCTTCCCGAAGACCTCTTCGGCGACGGTCAGGATCCGCTCACGGTTGGTCCGCGCGTCGACGCGCAGCGGCCGCCGACCATCGGTCTCTGGGCGGCCTGTCTCTCTCTTGCCCGGGGTACTGCTCATCGCACTTTCCCTCGTACACAGTTATCCGAAGTCGCGACTCCGTATACTCGGAGTCCGTACTCCGGATGGTAGTTCGACGCCCCCGCACGTCGACGCCGACGACAGGAGACTGCCATGACCCAAGTCCTCAGCCCGCGCGAGGTGTTCCTCGCACTCGTGAACGGCGTCGCGGAGGGCCGCTGGAGCGAACTGCCCGACCTCTACGCGGAGAAGACCAACGTCGTCCACCCCTTCCACCCGCTCCGCGCGGCCGCGCTGCGCACCCGCGACGAACTGCGCGAACACTTCACCCCGACCGACGACATGCCCCAACTGCAGCGCCGGGCAACGGACATCACGATCCACGAGACGACCGACCCCGAGGTCATCGTCGCCGAGTTCGCGTACGAGGGGACGGTCGTGGAGACCGGCGAACCCTTCAGGCAGCCGGGCATCTTCGTCCTACGGGTGCGCGACGGCCGGATCGTCGAATCCCGCGACTACTTCGACCACCTCACCGGGGCCCGGGTCCGGGGCCAACTCGACGCGCTGGTCGCGGACGTACGGGCGAGCAGCACCGCCTGAGGCGCCGCCGGCACTACGCTTCCGTCTCGTGCTGGAGACGCGACTGGACACCGACCGGATCAGGGCGGCCCGCCGTTCGATCGACCCGATCTTCCTCGACACTCCGCTGTACCGCTGCGAGGCACTGGAGCCCACTCTCGGCTGCGCGGTGAGCATCAAGCTCGAAACGGCCAATCCGGTACGGAGTTTCAAGGCCCGCGGCACCGAGGTGGTCGCGAGCCAGCTCGCCGACAGCGGCCGACGAGCCGCGGTGTGCGCCAGCTCGGGCAACCTCGGCCAGGCCCTCGCCTGGTCCGGCCGCGCCCGAGGACTCGACGTGACCGTCGTGTCGTCCCGCTTCGCGACCGCGACCAAACTGGACCGCATCCGCGCGTTGGGCGCCAGGCTGGAACTCGTCGACGGCGACCACGAGTTGGCCCGCGACCGGGCGGTGGCCATCGCACGATCGGACGGCATCCGGCTGGTCGAGGACAGCCTGGACATCGAGACCTGCGAGGGCGCGGCGACCATCGGCCTCGAACTGGTCGCCACCGAGCCGAAGTTCGACACCGTCCTGGTCGCTCTCGGCGGCGGGGCGATGGCCACCGGCGTGGGCCACGTCCTCAAGACCTTCGCCCCCGAAGTCGAGTTGATCTGCGTCCAGCCGCTGGGCGCACCGGCGATGACCCACTCCTGGCACAACCGCCGGGTCATCACCACCGACTCCACGAACACGATCGCCGACGGCGTCGACGGCCGCCGCCCCATCCCGGCCGTCCTGGACGACCTCCTCCTGGTCGCCGACGACGCCGTCCTGGTCCAGGAGTCCTCGATCATCACCGCCATGCGACTGCTCTTCGACCAAGCCGGCCTCGTCGTCGAACCATCGGCGGCACTCGGCATCGCGGCCCTCCTGGAAAACCACGACCGCTTCGCCGGGCGACATGTGGTCACCGTGGTGTGCGGCAGCAACGTCGATGGAGAGGCCTATCGAGGGTGGGTCACGGGCCGATAGGGGCTCCCATCGACGGCGACTACGGCAACGGCAACGGCAACGGCTCAGCCGATACCGAACGCCCCCGCCGGCGGCTCGGGCGACGGCACGGCGTCCTCGTCCCGTACCGGCCGCGCTCCGCCCATGAAGTCCCGTAGGGCGCCCCCGTGTTCGACCCGAGCCGGGAAGGCGTCGGCGGACGTGAGGCGGGCAAGGGCGGCGGTGTTCACGGGGTGGTGCGAGGCGACAAGTACCGCGTTGCCGAAGCGGCGGCCACGCAGTACCGCCGGTTCGGCGATCAGCACCAGTTCCTCGAACACAGCGGCAAAGGTGGCGAGTTGGGAACGCAGGAAGGCGAACGGCGAGGCGTCGGCGAGATTCGCCAGGTACACGCCTGTCCCACGCAGCACCCGGTCGGCTTCGCGCGCGTAACCCACGGACGTGAACTGCGCCGGCACCCGCGATCCGCCGAAGACGTCGGCCACCAGGACGTCGGCGGAGTCCGCGGGGGCGGATTCCAGCCAGGCGCGGGCGTCCGCGGTGTGCAGGGCGATGTCGTCGCCGGCCGGGAGTGGCAGGTGTTCCACGACCAGGTCCAGCAGACCCTGGTCCATCTCGACGACCTGCTGCCGGGAACCGGGCCGGGTCGCGGCCACGTACCGCGGCAACGTCAGCGCCCCGCCACCGAGGTGCAGGACGTCCAGCGGACGCTCCGGCTCCGCGACGGTGTCCAGTACGTGCCCCAGCCGTCGTACGTACTCGAACTCCAGGTACGCCGGTTCGTCCAGATCGACGTACGACTGCGGCGCCCCGTCGACCGTCAGCAGCCAGGCCCGCTTCCGGTCGACGTCGGGCATCAGCTTGGCGGTGCCGTGATCGACATCGCGCATCACGGGTATGGGCTCGCTCACGCCCTCATTGTCTCCGGTGCTGGGCAACGCCGGCTCCGGATGTGCCGTCAGGGGCGCGGGGAACTGCGCGGCCAGCCACACACGGCCCGCAGTCCCCCACTCACCTCAACCCCCCTCACACAAGGGCGGTCACCGTCCCGGCTCCGACGGTCCGACCACCCTCACGGATGGCGAACCCCAGACCCGGCTCCAGCGGAACGTCCCGCCCCAGCTCAACGGTCATCGTGACCGTCTCCCCGGGCCGAACAACCCCCACCTCACCAAGGTCGACATCGCCCACCACATCCGCCGTCCGGATGTAGAACTGCGGCCGATACCCCGTCGCAACCGGCGTCGTACGCCCACCCTCACGGGTCGACAGCACGTACACCTGCGCGGAGAAGCGCCGACTCGGCACGACACTCCCCGGCGCCGCGACCACATGCCCGCGCCGCACGGCATCCCGTGGCACCCCGCGGAGCAGCAGCGCCACGTTGTCGCCGGCCTGCGCCTCGTCCATGGGCTTGCCGAAGGTCTCCAGGCCGGTGACGACGCTCTCCAGCCCGGCGCCGAGCACTTCGACCCGGTCGCCCACCCGCACGACTCCGCGCTCGACCGCACCCGTCACCACCGTCCCCCTGCCTGTGATGGTGAGCACGTTCTCCACCGGTAGCAGGAACGGCGCGTCCAAGTACCGCTCGGGCATGGGCACATACGTGTCCACGGCGTCGAGCAGCGCCTCGATGGACGCCGTCCAGCGCGGGTCGCCCTCCAGGGCCTTCAGTCCGGAGACCCGTACGACGGGTACGGCGTCGCCGCCGTAGCCCTGCGCGGTGAGCAGCTCGCGGACCTCCAGCTCGACGAGGTCGGTGAGCTCCTCGTCGCCCGCGTCCGCCTTGTTCAGGGCGACGACGATGTGGTCGACGCCCACCTGGCGGGCGAGCAGGACGTGCTCGGCGGTCTGCGGCATGATCCCGTCGACCGCGGAGACGACGAGGATCGCCCCGTCGAGCTGCGCGGCGCCGGTGACCATGTTCTTGACGTAGTCGGCGTGGCCCGGCATGTCCACGTGCGCGTAGTGCCGGGTGTCGGTCTCGTACTCGACGTGCGAGATGTTGATGGTGATGCCGCGGGCGGCCTCCTCCGGGGCGCGGTCGATGCGGTCGAACGGCACGAAGGTGCCGGTGCCGCGGTCGGCGAGCACCTTGGTGATGGCGGCGGTCAGAGTGGTCTTGCCGTGGTCGACGTGGCCCATGGTGCCGATGTTGAGATGCGGTTTGGTGCGCACGTATGCCGTCTTGGGCATGGCTGTACCTCGAAGCCTCTTCAGTGGTGAAAAGCGGGGACCCCAAGGACTCGCCGACCCTCCCCCTGCGGGGTCCGCCGGACGATCCGGAGAGGGTCAGCTTCGAGCGCCGTCGACTGCGGCGACGATGACGGGAACGGCAGCCTTCGGGGCATCCGCACCTGCGGATGCTGCGAGAGGGAAGGCGTACCGGAACATGGCTCCGATTATTGCCGACGCCCTGCCCAGGGGCGAATGGTTTTCTCCACGGGCGAATTCGGGCCCGTCGGGTTCAGCACTCGCCGGGTTCAGCACTCGCCGGGTTCAGGCCCCGCCGATGTTCTTCAGCGCCTCCCGCACCGACAGCGGCGCGAACCGTCCCCGCTCCCGCCCCAGGAACTCCCGTACCGCCTCCGGGTCGGTCTTGGCGTACTCGCGCAGGCACCAGCCGATGGCCTTGCGGATGAAGAAGTCGGGGTGTCCGGACTGGCGCAGGCAGTACGCGAAGAGGCGTTCGGTGTCGGTGCGTTCCTTGTAGCGCAGCTGGTGGAGGAGAGCGGTGCGGGCGATCCACAGGTCGTCGTCGCCGATCCAGGCGTCCATGTCCCGGGCCAGTTCCCGGTCGGCCGCGATGAGTCCGCCGACGACATGGGCGGCGAGCGCGTCCACGGTGTCCCACCAGGGGTTGGTCGACACGAGGCGCCGGGCCACCGGCAGGAAGCCGGACGTGCACGCGCGCGCGTGGCGGCGCAGATAGTCGACGGCGAAGTACTGGTACTCCCGCTCGGGCAGCTGCCAGCAGCGCAGGGCGATCGCCGTGCAGTCGGCCTCGGCGGGGCGCGGCAGACCGTCCTCGACGGCACGGGACAGGGCGCGGCGCACGGGGGTGGTCAGGCCGAGGAAGGGGGCCACGTCCTTCATGTACGCGCGCATCGGAGCGGCGCGTTCCGGATCGGCCGCGGCGGAGTAGGCGGCCGTCAGCCGTTCCAGCACGGTGTCCGCGAGTGTGCTGAACGGCACGTCCGTTGTGCTCCTGTCTGTGACGTTCATGAGACGAACCATACGGCGATCACACACATGCGTCCGTTAGTGTCGCGGGCATGCTCGATGCCACCACCCGCTCTGGTGACACCGCCACGGTCTCTCCCCGGGCCACCGCCACGGAGCTTCTGCTTCCCGTGCGCGTAGTCACCGTCCCAGCGCCGACGACTCCGCTCGCGCGCTGCGGCAGAGTGCTGCGCTCGCCCTGGTCCCGGTTCTCGCTGCTGGTCGCGCTGCTCGCGGCGGCCGGTGCGAGCGTGCTGCTCTTCGAGCCGCAGAAGCTGCTGGCCGACGGGTGGCCACCACACGTGGGCGGGGTCACGGCGGCTCTCGTGTTCGCGGGGGCGTACGGGCTGGTCACGGTGGCGTTCGTACCGCGTCCACTGCTGAACCTGGCCGCGGGTGCGGTGTTCGGCTCGGCGGTGGGTCTGGGGACCGCGCTGGTGGGCACGGTGCTGGGCGCCGCGCTCGCCTTCGGCCTGGGCCGGGTGCTCGGTCAGGACGCCCTGCGGCCCCTACTGCGCGGGCGGCTTCTGAAGGCGGCGGACGGGCAGTTGAGCCGGCACGGCATGCGCTCGATGCTGGCGGCGCGGCTGTTCCCCGGGCTGCCGTTCTGGGGCGTGAACTACGCCGCCGCCGTCTCCCGCATGGGGTGGACGTCCTTCCTGGTGGCGACCGCGCTGGGCTCGATCCCGAACACGGCCGCCTACGTCGTCGCCGGCGCCCGCGCCTCCGCCCCGACCTCGCCGATCTTCCTGATCGCGCTGGCCTCCATCGCGCTGCCGACGGTGGCGGGCGCGGTGATGGCCTGGCGCAAGCGCCACCACCTGCGCAAGCCCTGACGCCCCCTCAGCCTTCCGCGATCCCTCAAATCCCTTCGAGGATCATCGCGTTGGCCAGTCCGCCCGCCTCGCACATCGTCTGCAAGGCATAGCGGGTGCCGCGCTCGCGCATCGCGTGTACGAGGGTGGTCGTCAGCCGGGTGCCGCTGGCCCCGAGCGGGTGACCGAGGGCGATCGCGCCGCCGTGCACGTTGACCTTCGCGAGGTCGGCGCCGGTCTCCTGCTGCCAGGCCAGGACGACGCTGGAGAACGCCTCGTTGACCTCGAACAGGTCGATGTCGTCGAGGTTCAGGCCGGCCCTGCGCAGCACCTTCTCGGTGGCCGGTATGACGCCGGTGAGCATGAGCAGCGGGTCGGAGCCGGTGACGGCGAAGCTGTGCAGCCGGGCCAGCGGGCGCAGACCCAGGCGGGCCGCGGTCTCGCTGGAGGTGATGAGCACGGCCGAGGCGCCGTCGTTGATCGGGCTGGCGTTGCCCGCCGTGACGTTCCACTCGATCTGCGGGAAGCGCTCGGCGAAGGCGGGGTCGTAGTACGCGGGCTTGAGACCGGCGAGGATCTCGGTGGTGCTGTCGGGCCGGACGCACTCGTCGCGCGCCACCCCGTCCAGCGGCGCGACCTCGGCGTCGAAGAGACCGGCCTGCCAGGCGGCCGCCGCCTTGTGGTGCGAGGAGACCGCGAAGGCGTCCATCCGGTCCCTGGTGATCGACCACTTGGCGGAGATCAGCTCGGCGCTGATGCCCTGCGGGACCAGGCCCTCCGGGTAGCGCTGGGCGACTCCGGGGCCGAAGGGGTCCTTTCCGGGCGGCACGTTCGACCACATCGGCACCCGGCTCATGGACTCGACACCACAGGCGACGACGAGGTCGTACGCCCCCGAGATGACGCCCTGGGCGGCGAAGTGCACGGCCTGCTGGGAGGAGCCGCACTGGCGGTCCACGGTGGTCGCGGGGACCGTGTCCGGGAAGCCCGCCGACAGGAGGGCATAGCGGGTGGTGTTCATGGCCTGCTCGCCGACCTGGTCGACGGTGCCGCCGATAACGTCGTCGATCAGCGCGGGGTCGACGCCGGAGCGCTCGACGAGGGTGCGCAGGGTGTGGGCGAGGAGTTCCACCGGGTGGACGTGGGCGAGGGAGCCGTTCGGCTTGCCCTTGCCCACGGGGGTGCGTACGGCTTCGACGATGACTGCGTCGCGCATGGTGCCGGCCTCCTGTGACTACGCCGCCTACTAGTGAGTAGGAAATCCAAACTCACCATAGCTCGGCGAGTTGGAAAATCAAACCCTCCTCTACACTGCGTGTATGTCCGCCGCCAAAGACCCGCGCCCCTGTTCCATCGCCGACACCCTGGCGCTCGTCGGCGAGAAGTACTCCTTGCTGGTCCTGCGCGAGGTCTGCCTGGGCAACGGCCGCTTCGACCAACTGGTGCGCAACATCGGCGCCCCGCGCGACATCCTGACCACCCGGCTGCGCCGGCTCGTGGACGTCGGGATCCTGACCAAGCGCGCCTACAGCGAGCGTCCGCAGCGCTTCGAGTACCGGCCGACACAGGCGGGTCTGGAGCTGGAGCCGGTCCTGATGACCCTCATGGAGTGGGGCGATCGCCATCTCCGTACGGAGGACGACCGCCCCATGGTCGTGGAGCACGTCTGCGGCAACGAGCTGGTCCCGGTCGTCACCTGCCGGGCCTGCGGCGACGAGGTGCGCCACGAAGACCTCACCGCCCACCCCCAGGTTCCGGGATGGACGGTGAAGGGTCCTACGGCGGCGTAGCGCCGCGTCGCACTGAACTACTGGCGACCGCTCACCACGGGTGCGCCGCAAGGTACTTGGTGATCTCCTCGCGCTCCCACGCCCCGTCGGCCACGACGACCCGGTAGCGGCGGGTGAGGGTGTCGCCGGGGGCGAGCTCCAGTTCGTCGTAGAAGGACCACGACGGAGCGATGCCGGCGAAGGGCTCGTTGCGCACGAACCAGTGGGCGGGGTGGGCGCCTTCGGCCCCCGCGTGGTCGTTCTCCGGGGCGTGCGCGAAGACGAGCGTGGCGTGGCCGTCGGTGCCGTCGTGCTCCCCGGAGAGGGCGAGCCAGGGCCCCTGGGTGCCCATCAGGTCCGGTCCCTCGCCGTCCGGACCGATGATGCGGCCGTCGCGGAAGGCGCGCGGGCCGCGCCAGAACAGGCCCGTGTATCCCGCCGATTCACGCCCCGCGGTGGTCGGGCTGCCGAACCGCAGTGGCTCGTCCCGTCGGTTGGTGACCGCGCTGGTCCAGGTCAGCGCCCAGGAGCCGGACTCCGGATGCACGTCGTGGACCTCGATCCGGCGCGCCTCCTCGGCCCACAGTTCACCGTCGTACGGGTGCCAGGTGAGCCGTTCGGCGATCACGGCCCGGTCCTCGTGCGCGGCGACCTCGTCGAAGCCGACGTGGGTCATCGAGCCGACGCGCTCGGGGAGTTCGAGGTAGCCCTCGCCGTGCACGTAGGAGTTGCCGCCCCACAGGTTGGCGCCGGACAGATGCGAGGCCGTGAGCTGGAGGCCCTTGTGCCAGCGGTGGTCGTTGGGCCGGTAGTCGGTGACGATGTCGCCGGCCAGGGTGCGGATCGGGTGGAGGTACGGCTTCGGCGCCTCCCAGGCGGCCTCGGCGGCGTACACGTAGCTCAACAGCTCGACGCCGGTGGCCGGTTCGGTGAGGGTGATCCGGTCGCCGTGGGCGTGCACGAGACGCAGTCCGGTCACGCGGACACCTCCTTCGCGGCGGCGGGGGCCCAGCCGGGCGCGTTGCCGTGCATGGCCGTGTAGAAGGGGTCGCCCGGGCCGATGTCGCCCGCCGCGACCGTCGCGTCCGTGAACGCGGCCTTGTAGAGCGCGGCGATCAGCTCCAGGCTCGTACGCCCGTCGGCCCCGCTGCTGCGCGGTCGCTCACCCGCGCGCATGCTCGCGACCAGCTCTCGCAGCTGCGCCAGGTGCGAACTGGGCACGTCCGGGCCGAAGTCCCGCCATGCGGCGAGTTCGTCGGCCGGTACGCCCGGGGCCGGGGTGATGCGCCAGTTCGCATTGGAGTGGCCGTAGAGATGGGTCAGTTCGACGGTGGCGCGTTCGCAGTCGATGCGGATGCGGCTGACCTCGTCAGGGCTCAGGACGCTGTTGACGACCGTCGCCAGCGCGCCGTTCTCGAAGCGGACCAGCGCGGTCGAGACGTCCTCGGTCTCCACGTCGTGGACGAGCCTGCCGGCCATCGCGCGCACCTCGCGCCACGGCCCGAGGAGGTCGAGCATCAGGTCCATCTGGTGAATGCCGTGGCCCATGGCGGGGCCACCGCCCTCGGTCGCCCAGCGGCCGCGCCAGGGCACCGCGTAGTAGGCGGTGTCCCGGTACCAGGTGGTCTGGCAGTGCGCCACGAGCGGCCGGCCCAGCGCACCGCTCGACAGCAGCCCGCGCACATGACTGGAGGCCGAGCCGAACCGGTGCTGGAAGACGATCGCGGCGTACGGGCCGCCGTCCGTACCCTCCTCGGCCTCCACCGCCGCGTAGTCCGCGAGGGTCGGCATCGGCGGCTTCTCGCACCACACCCAGGCCCCGGCGCGCAGCGCGGCGATCGTCTGCGCGCGGTGCAGGGTCGGCGGGGTGCAGATGGTCACCAGGTCGGGGCGCTGCTCCCGGAGCATCAGGTCCAGATCGGTGTACGCGTTCGGGACACCGCCCTCCCGGCAGAACTCCTCGACCGCGATGGCATCGATGTCAACGGCGGCGACGACCTCCGTCTCGCCCTCCTCGGCGAGCCGCGCGAGCGCGGGCAGATGGGAGCCGCGGCCGATGGCGCCGGTGCCGATGACGGCGGCCCGGACGCGCCGGCCGGCCAGGGGGGCGGTCGCAGGTGTGGACATGGACGAGATCAGCACTCCTCGGGGGACGACGAGCCGACGAGAGGGCAGGACGAACGGCACGGCCGTTGTCACGACGACCGCGCAGCAAGCGCTTTCCCCTCCCCTGAAACGTAAGCTGCGCCCCCGTCGCAGGTCAACACCCTGTTGCGCGAGCGGTCGGCCGGCCGGCGCCCAGGACCGGTATCCACCAGAGCTGTCGGTGAAGACCCTGTGCCGGGCCTGTCCTCCCGGGACGCTAGGCTTCCTTGGACTCACCGTGATCACCGCGCCCGGCGGCGCGGTGTGCCCGTCGCCCCGTCACGATCAGCGCTTGGACTCCGTAACTTCATGTCTTGGTTTGAATCCCTCATCCTCGGACTCGTCCAGGGGCTGACCGAGTTCCTTCCCGTCTCCTCCAGCGCGCATCTGCGGCTGACCGCGGCCTTCTCCGGCTGGAAGGACCCGGGTGCGGCCTTCACGGCGATCACGCAGATCGGCACGGAGGCGGCGGTGCTGATCTACTTCCGCAAGGACATCGGGCGGATCATCTCGGCGTGGGCACGCTCCCTGTTCAACAAGGAGATGCGCGGCGACCACGACGCCCAGATGGGCTGGCTCGTGATCGTCGGCTCGATTCCGATCGGCGTGCTCGGGCTGCTGTTCAAGGACCAGATCGAGGGGCCGTTCCGCGATCTGCGGATCACCGCGACGATGCTGATCGTCATCGGCGTGGTCATCGGCATCGCCGACCGGCTCGCGGCGCGCGACGAGTCGGGCGGCAAGCACCGCGCCCCCAAGCAGCGAAAGACGCTGGAGAACCTGGGCGTTCGGGACGGCCTGATCTTCGGTATCTGCCAGGCGATGGCGCTGGTCCCGGGCGTCTCCCGGTCCGGCGCCACCATCAGCGGCGGCCTGTTCATGGGCTACAAGCGTGAGGCCGCGGCCCGTTACTCCTTCCTGCTCGCCATCCCGGCCGTGCTGGCCTCCGGCCTGTTCGAGACCAAGGACGCGCTGGAGAAGGGCCATGTCGACTGGGGCCCGACGATCTTCGCGACGGTGATCGCCTTCTTCTGCGGATACGCAGTCATCGCGTGGTTCATGAAGTTCATTTCACACAAGAGCTTCATGCCGTTCGTCTGGTACCGCATCGCGCTCGGCATCGTCATCATCGCGCTGGTCTCGACCGGCGCACTGAGCCCGCACGCTGCGGAGTCCGCAGGCTGAACCGCCGGGCGGGGCAAGGGATTTGAGCTGACCCTGGAGTCAGTACGAGCGGCCGTTCCTCGTCGCCCGTGACCAATCACATACGAGTTGAGTAGCCACCTGGTAGCGCACTGTCAGTGCTTGCCCCTAGGCTTGTCGGCATGTCCCCCGATTCCCTGACCCCTGGTTCCGTGCGGTCCGCTGCCGAGGTGAACGAGCGGATCCGCGCCCTGTGGCTCCGCGCCGGCGGCTCCCTGTCGGCCCAGGAGCGCGCGGAGTACGAGCTGTTGGTGGTCGAGTGGGCGGCCGCGATCCGAGGCACCGTCATCGAGGCGGCCTGAACGCCGGCTGAGCCGCGGCTGAGCGGAGGGCGTCTGCGATGATCCCCACGTGGAGCATCTGAGCAGCGTCCCGCCCCGGCAGGGGCTCGTCATCTTCCTCAACGGCACGTCCAGTTCGGGCAAGTCGAGCATCGCGGCGGAGCTGCTGCCTCTTCTCGACGAGCCGTACTTCCATCTGCCGGTCGACGCGTTCCACGCCATGCGCTCCCGCAATCCGATCCCGCCCGACGAACTCGCCACCGTCCTGCACCGGACCTGGCGGGGCTTCCACCGAGCGGTCGCCGGGATGGCCGCCGCCGGGAACAACGTCGTCGTGGACCACATATTCAGCGCCGAATGGCGACTGCGGGACTGTCTGTCCGTTCTGGTGCCGCAGGACGTCGTGCTCGTCGGAGTGCACTGCCCGGCCGAGGAGTTGGAGCGCCGCGAACGCGAACGCGGCGACCGCCCGGTCGGCCTCGCCGCCGCCCAGATGGAACAGGTGCACGTGCACGGGATCTACGACATCGAGTGCGACACCGCAGAGCTGACGGCCCGTGAATGCGCCCTCCGCATCAAGGAGTTCCTGCCGGACAGGCCCCGGCCGACGGCGTTCGAACGGCTCCGCGACGCGCGATAGAGGCCGGCGCCGTCAACGCCCGCCCGCCACCCGCAGCACCGCCCCCGTCACATACGACGCCTCCGACGACATCAACCACGCGACCGCCGCCGCGATCTCCTCGGCCCGCCCCGGTCGGCGCAGCGGGATGCCGGGGGCCATCCGCCAGGCGCGCTCGGCATCGCCCATCGTGGCGTGCATGTCGGTGTCGACGGCGCCCGGCGCCACCGCGTTGACGCGGACCCCGTCCGGACCGAGTTCCTTGGAGAGCCCCAGCGTCAGCGCGTCGACCGCCGCCTTGGTCGCCGCGTAGTGGACGAACTCGCCGGGGCTGCCCAACGTGGCCGCCCCCGAGGACACGTTGACGATGACACCCCTCCCCCGCGCCGCCATCAGCTGTGCCGCCCGGCGCGAACACAGCAGTGTCCCGGTGACGTTGACGTCGACGACCCGGCGCAGGTCGGCGGTCTTCGTGTCGGCGAGGCGTCCCAGCGGCCCGGTCACGCCCGCGTTGTTCACCAGCCCGGTCACGGGCCCCAGTTCGCACTCCGCCACGTCGAAGAGGTGCTCGACCTCGGCCTCCACGGACGTGTCCACCCGCACGGTGAGACACCGGCCGCCGGCCTTGCGCACGCCCTCGGCCACCCGCTCGGCCGCGTCGGCGTCCCGGACGTAGCCGACGACCACGTCGTGGCCGTCCGCGGCAAGCCGCAGACAGGTCGCGGCGCCGATTCCCCGGCTGCCACCGGTGACGATCGTGACGGGGCGGGTCATGGGGGCCTCCAGACATCGGGCAGATGATCGATCATCGATCACCCTAACCCTTGGGTGGCCGGCTTGAGCGACCCCCGTCACACACGGAATCCATCGGAGCCCACCCCTCGGACCCATCCCACGCGCGACTACGGCCGAAATGCCTGGCACGGCAGCGGAGTTCCGTTCGGTAGCCTGCCCCACCCGACGGGCGAGGGGGCACGCCATGAGAGCGATCGTCGTGGGCGCGGGCATCGGCGGACTGGCCGCGACGCTGAGCCTGCGTCGCGCCGGTCACGAGGTCACTCTCGTCGAGCAGACGGCCCGGTTCACCGAGATTGGCGCCGGGATCCAGCTCGCGCCCAACGCCACCCGCGTACTGCGCCGGCTCGGCCTGCTCGACGCGGTCGCCGCGCACTCCGTCCGCCCCTCCCACGTGAGCTTCCGCACCTGGTCCGACGGGTCCGAGATCTGCCGCTACGACCTCGGCCGCGCGGCCGAGGAGGAGTTCGGTGCGCCGTATCTCCAGGTCCACCGGGCCGATCTGCACCAGGCCCTGGCCGCCGAGGTGCCGCCCGACTCGGTGCGCCTGAACACCGCTGTCGTGGGCATCGACCAGGACGACAGGTCCGCCGGTGTCACGACGGCGAGCGGTGAGCGCCTGGCCGCCGATCTCGTCGTGGCCGCGGACGGGGTGCGGTCGGCGGCCCGGCAGTGGCTCTTCGGCGCCGACGAAGCCGTCTTCTCGGAGACCGCCGCCTATCGGGCGCTGCTGCCCGCCGACGCGGTGGCCGATCTGGACCTGCCGGAGTACGCCGGCTGGCTCGGACCCGGCCGGCACGTCGTCCACTACCGGGTGCGGCGCGGCGAACTCCTCAACCTCGTCGGCGTGTTCGGCACCAAGGAGGCCCAGGAGTCGTGGACCGCACAGGCCGAACCGGGTGAGCAGGTACGTGAGTTCACGGGCTGGGACCCCCGTGTCCTGGCCGCCCTCGAACGTGCGGGTCGCGTCTTCCGCTACGGCATCTACACCCGCACTCCCCTCTCCCGGTGGAACCTCGGACGGGTGACGCTGCTGGGCGACAGCGCCCACGCCATGGTGCCGTTCCAGGCCCAGGGCGCCGCCCAGGCGATCATGGACGCGGCCGTGCTCGGCGACGCCCTCACGGATGCGACACCGGCCGAAGTGCCGGACGCGCTCGACCACTACGTGCACCGGCGCCTCGCGACCGCCACGCGGGTGCAGGCCAACTCGGCGCGGGCGGGCGGCGATTACCACCTGCCCGACGGGCCCGAGGCGCGGGCGCGAAATGCTCGTATGGCGGCCTACATGACCGAGAACAGGTTCGGTCCGCACTCGGCCGCGTGGGGAACCGACAGCTAGGCAGCCGCTTCCCGTGTGCCCGTCAGGAAGCCGCCTCCAACCTGCCGAATTCCGCGACCAGTTCGTACGACCTCAGTCGGTCGGCCAGCGCGTACACCGGTGTCACCAGCATGAGTTCGTCCGCGCCCGTCAGGGCCGCCAGGTCGCTCAGTTGCTTGGCGACGGTCTCGGGGGTGCCGTTGGCCTGCGCGGCGCGGAAGCCCGCCAGTGCCTGGGCCTCCCCCTCGGTGAAGACGTGGGCGGCCGCCTCTTCGGGCGTGGGGAAGGGGAAGTCGCTCTGGTCCTTGAGGAGTCCGGCCTTGACGACGTCCATCGGGCCGCCCAGCCAGGCGGCCCGCTCCTGCGTGTCGGCGCACACCGTCTCCACGCACAGCAGCACGCGAGGGCGTTCGCACCAGCGGGACCGGGTGAAGTGCTCGCGGTAATGGGCCAGCGCGGCAAGGGTGTTGTCGGGGCGGATGTGGTGGGCGAAGGCGATCGGCAGGCCGAGTTCCGCGGCGAGCGCGGCACCCGCCGTGCTGGAGGACAGCAACCACGGCTCGGGGAGCGGTCCTTGAGGCACCTCGTCCACCAGGAGGCGCAGGATCTCGGACACGTCCTCGCGGTACTCGGCGTCCGTCGTCGGTCCGGCGCCGCGCCGCAGTGCCCGCATGGTCGGCTCGTCGAAGGTGCCGGGACCGCGGCCGATGCCCAGGTCGATCCGCCCCTCGTGCAGCGCGGCCAGCGTGCCGAACTGCTCCGCCAGCATGATCGGGGCGTGGTTCGGCGCCATGACTCCCCCGGAACCCAGGCGGATCGACGCCGTCGACGCTGCCGCGTGCGCGGTCAGGACGACCGGCGGGAACGCGCCGATCGCCGGGGAGTGGTGGTGCTCGGCGTACCAGAGCCGCTGATAGCCGAGTTGTTCGACGCCCTGGGCGAAGGCCGCGGTGTCTCGTACCGTGTCGACGGCTCGGGCACCCGCCTGGACCATGGCCACTTCGAGGGCGCCGATCGGGATGCTGATCATCGCGCCAGTATAGAAAGCGCGTCCGAGCGCTGATCGGGCGCCGACCGAATATCGTCGCGCGCCCCTTGGCCCGGCACGCGTGACACCCAACACTGATCGCATGACGCAGCGCGTGGAGTTGGCGACCGTGATGGACCGGCTGGCCGTCGACGAGGTGGTCACCGAGTACGCGGTGGCCGTGGACGACGGTGATTGGGAGGCGTATCGAGGACTGTTCACCCCCGAGGGGCGTGCGGACTACCGCTCGGCCGGCGGGATCGAGGGGGACGCGCGGCAGGTGGCCGCGTGGCTGGAGGAGAACTTGCGGCTGTTCTCGATGAGGCAGCATCTCATCGTCAACCGCCGGGTCGCGTTCGGGACCCTGGACCAGGACACCGGCGACACCGCGCGCGTGCGGGCGGATTACGTCAATCCGATGCGCTTCGCCGCGGACGGGACGGAGTCGGCCGCGCCGGACTTCGTGTGCGGCGGGCGCTACTCGTTCGGGCTGCTGCGGACGTACGACGGCTGGCGGCTGTCCGAGGTGCTCGTGCAGGAGAAGTGGCGCCGACTGCCCGAGCCGGCGAAGGCGGGTGTGACCGACTGAACCCGGGGCACTCTGGCCCCGATGATCGAAAACACGCACACTGGAGCCACCCACGGGGTAGGGAGGCGCGCTATGGAGACCGTCGGTCGGTGGCTCGCCTCCCCGTGGCGGCGCTCGGCGATCGCCGTGCTGGCCGGCGCTCTGCCGCTGCTCGCGTTCCCGGCCCCGTCGCTGTGGTGGTTCGCCTACGTGGCCCTGGTCCCGTGGCTGCTGCTTGTCCGCTCCGCGCCGACCGGGAAGCGGGCGGCGTACGACGGCTGGTGGGGCGGGTTCGGGTTCCTGGTGGCCGTGCACCACTGGCTGCTGCCGAGCCTGCATGTGTTCATCTTCCTGATCGCCGTGCTGCTGGGCGCCCTGTGGGCCCCGTGGGGCTGGCTCGTGCACCGATTCCTGAGCGGGGTGCCCGGCCCAGGACGGGTGCTGGCCGCGCTCGCCGTGCTGCCGTCGGGCTGGCTGATGGTCGAGCTGGTCCGCTCCTGGCAGGGGCTCGGCGGCCCCTGGGGCATGCTCGGCTCCAGCCAGTGGCAGGTGGAACCGGCGCTGCGGCTGGCCTCGGTGGGCGGGGTGTGGCTGCTCAGCTTCCTGGTGGTCGCCGTCAACGTCTGCGTGGCCGTGCTCGTCTCGGTGCGCGAGTCCCGGATGCCCGCGGTCGCCGGTCTGGTCGCGACGGCCGCCGCCACCTCGGCGGCCTGGGTGTGGTCACCGCGCCCCGACGTCGACGGGCGGACGCGGATCGCCGTCGTCCAGCCGGGCGTCATCGTCGGCGCCGACCAGCGCTTCGACCGCGAGGAACAGCTCACCCGCACGCTCGCCGACCAGCATCCGGACCTGATCGTGTGGGGCGAGAGCAGCGTCGGCTACGACCTCGCAGGCCGGCCCGATCTGGCCAAGCGGATCGCCGCGCTCTCCCGTGAGACGGGCGCCGACATCATGGTGAACGTGGACGCGCGGCGCTCCGACAAGCCCGGCATCTACAAGAGTTCGGTGCTGGTCGGCCCGGACGGCCTCACCGGCGACCGCTACGACAAGATGCGGCTCGTCCCGTTCGGCGAGTACATCCCGGCGCGCTCCCTGCTCGGCTGGGCGACCTCCGTCGGCAAGGCGGCCGGCGAGGACCGCAAGCGGGGCACCGAGCAGGTGGTGATGAACGTCGGACACGGCCTGCGCGTCGGCCCGATGGTCTGTTTCGAGTCGGCGTTCCCCGACATGAGCCGCCATCTCGCCCAGGACGGCGCCGACGTGCTGATCGCCCAGTCGTCCACGTCGTCCTTCCAGCACAGCTGGGCCCCCGAGCAGCACGCCTCGCTCGCCGCCCTGCGCGCCGCCGAGACCGGCCGCCCGATGGTCCACGCGACCCTGACCGGCGTCTCCGCCGTCTACGGCCCGAGCGGACAGCGCCTGGGCCCGTGGCTGGGCACGGACGACAGCACGGCCCGGGTGTACGACATCCCGCTGGCGACCGGCACGACCGCGTACGTCCGCTTCGGCGACTGGCCGGTGCACGGCGCGATCCTCGTGCTCGCCCTGTGGTGCGCGCTGGAGGGCGCGCGGGCCGTGCGGCTCAGGCGGCCGACCCCTGAACCGCACGTACCACCCGCTCGCACAGTTCGTGAGTCGCCAGCGCATCCCGGGCGCTGAGCACCTTTCCCGCGCGCACCGCGTCCAGGAAGGCGAGGACGGCCTGCTCGATGCCGCGCTGCCGGGCCACCGGCACCCAGTCGCCGCGCCGCCGTACCGTCGGCTGACCCTTGTGGTCGATTATCTCGGCGAGGTTGACCACCTGACGCTTGGTGTCCTGCCCGGACACCTCCAGGATCTCCTCGGCCGAACCGCTCAGCCGGTTCATCACCCCGAGTGCGGTGAACCCGTCGCCGGCCAGCTGAAGCACGACGTGATGCAGCAGCCCGTCCTGGACGCGCGCCCGCACGGTCACGTCGTCGATCGGGCCCGGCACCAGGAACCGCAGGGTGTCCACGACGTGGATGAAGTCGTCGAGGACCATCGCGCGCGGCTCCTCCGGCAGCCCGATCCGGTTCTTCTGCATCAGGATCAGCTCGCGCGGATGGTCGGCGCACTGCGCGTACCCGGGCGCGAAACGCCGGTTGAAGCCGACCGCGAGCGACACGTTCCGCCGCTCGGCGAGCGCCACCAGCCGTTCGGAGTCGGCGAGTTCGTAGGCGAGCGGCTTGTCGACGTACGTCGGTACACCCGCCTCCAGGAGCCGCGTCACGATGTCCGGGTGCACGGCGGTGGGCGCGTGCACGAAGGCGGCGTCGAGGTCCTGGGCGAGGAGCGCGTCGAGGGTCGCGTGCCGCTGCCCGGCGGGGAGGTGGAGGCCGTCGGCGACCCGGGCGAGCGTGGCGGGTGTCCGGGTCTGGAGGTGCAGTTCCACGTCGGCGAGTGCGCCGAGGACGGGCAGGTAGGCCTTCTGCGCGATGTCACCGAGTCCGATGCAGCCGACCTTCACTTGGGCTCCCCTGTCGCTTGCCTGCGCCTGCCTCTACCTGCCCGGAAGCATACGGCGGCGGCGCAAAACCGTTGGTCGGCGGGCGCGTGCCGGGTGAGGATGGCGGCCATGACGAGCATCGAGCGCCACGAACCCCCGACTACCGCCGACGAACGCACCATGCTGGAGGGCTGGCTGGACTACCACCGGCAGACCCTGGCCTGGAAGTGCGAGGGCCTGACCGACGCCCAGCTCAGGACCGCCGCCGTAGCGCCCTCCGAGCTGTCCCTGATGGGGCTGGTGCGGCACATGGCGGAGGTGGAGCGCAGCTGGTACCGCCGGGTGCTCGCGAACGAGGACGCGGGCGCGATCTACTGCACCGACGAGGACCCGGACGGCGACTTCCACCTCACCGAGTCGGACACCTGGGCCGAGGCCCGCGCCACCTGGGAGGCCGAGATCGAGACGGCCCGGCACAACGCGGCCCGCTTCGCCCTGGACGACCTCACCGAGGGCAAGCACCGGCGCACCGGCGAGCAGTTCAACCTGCGCTGGCTGCACACCCACATGATCGAGGAGTACGCGCGGCACAACGGCCACGCCGACCTGCTCCGCGAGCGCCTCGACGGCGCCACCGGCGACTGACGTCACCCGGGCCGCGCACGCCGCCTCCGTACGGGGGCGGAGATCACTCGTGCGGGCCAACCTGTGCTCGTCCGCTGTCGCCCGGGCCGTCGAAGACGCCATTGTTGCGCGGGTGCATCGAACGACGACCACCGCAACGCTCTTGGTCACCGTGGCTGTCTCGGCCCTCTCCGGCTGTGTGACCGTCCAGCGCCCGCCCGCCTCCGGCCCGCCCGCGGCACCGACCCAGCCGTCCGCCCCGCGCCCCGACGGCCGGGCGGAGCCGCAGGTCGTGCAGGCGCCGGCCCGCGAGGCGCTGGAGATGATCGGCCCGTCCCGCCGCCCGGACCCGACCGAGCCGGCACCCCGCACCGCGAAACGGTCGGCGCCGCCCGCGGCCGAGCAGCCACCGGCTCCCCGCTCGCACCCGCAGCCGCATCCGCACCCCCACCCGCGGCAGGCGCACCCGAAGCCGCATCACCCGCACCACGCGAAGCCGCAGCCGGGCGTCGAGATCCCCGACGTGACCAAGCAGGTCCCGAAGAACACGGCGGACGTCTGCGCGCTGGGCCGGAAGTACGGCGGCTGGAAGGCGGACAGCCCGGAGTCACTGATCTGCAAGCAGTCGTACGGGCGGTGAGGGCGGGCGGGAGTGAGCTGGACGTGTGTCAGGGCCGCTGGCGTGGCGGTCCCCAGCCGCCGTCCCCGCTGAGGTCGTCCTCCTCCAGCCGCAGCTCCAGTCTGCCGATGGCCGCCCGTACGCCGTTCCCGTACGGGTCGTCCGCCAGCGAGCCGGCGGCACCTTGGGCTCGGCGCAGATGGGTGCGGGCGGCTCCTCCGCGGCCGAGCTTCACGTAGTCCGCCGCCAGGTTGAGATGCAGCGAGGGGTACAGCGCCCGCACCGCGAGCGCACCCTCGCGCGCACCGGGCTTCTTGCCGTCACCGCCGACGAACCCCCCGTCCGCCTTCGCCTCTTCGTGTTCCGCGAGCCGCTCGTCCGTGAGTTCCTCGGCGGCCGTCAACGCCCGCAGGTCCCAGGCCAGTTCGTCCGCGGGGTCGTCCTGGGTGTCGGCCATGTAGTGGGCCAGTGTGCAGCGGTGCAGGGCGTCGCCGTGCTCGCCGATCTCCGCCCACAGCTGGAGGAAGCGGTCCCTGGCCTCCTCGCGGTCGCCGGCGTGATGCAGCATGACGACCTGTCCGATCCGTGTCATCACGGCATCGGGCGCCGTCTGCTCCTGTCCCTTGGCCACCACGTACTCCGCCCACTCGTCGGCCGGTCGTTTGTCCTCGCCGATGTCCTCACCGACGCTAGCCGCAGGCACTGACATTCCCGGTCAGGCGGCACCGGGCCGGCTCCGTGGGAACCGGCCCGGCGGTGGTCAGCCCAGGTTCGGGACGGTCCAGTCGATCGGGTCGTGGCCCTGCTTGGCCACCGCCTCGTCGATCTGCGTGAAGGGGCGGGAGCCGAAGAACTTCTTCGCGGACAGCGGAGAGGGGTGCGCGCCCTTGACCACCACGTGCCGGGTCTCGTCGATCAGCGGGAGCTTCTTCTGCGCGTAGTTGCCCCACAGGACGAAGACCGCCGGGTCGGGCCGGTCGGCCACCGCGCGGATGACGGCGTCGGTGAACTTCTCCCAGCCCTTGCCCTTGTGCGAGTTGGCCTCGCCGGAGCGGACCGTGAGCACCGCGTTGAGCAGCAGGACGCCCTGCTGGGCCCACGGCATCAGATAGCCGTTGTCCGGGATCGGCGTGCCCAGCTCCTGGTGCATCTCCTTGTAGATGTTCCGCAGGGACGGCGGGACCTTCACGCCGGGTCGGACCGAGAAGCACAGCCCGTGGCCCTGGCCCTCGCCGTGGTATGGGTCCTGACCGAGGATCAGGACCTTCACCTGCTCGTAGGGCGTGGCGTCGAGCGCGGCGAAGACCTCCTCGCGCGGCGGATAGACGGGACCCTGCGCGCGCTCCTCCTCGACGAACTCCGTGAGCTCCTTGAAGTAGGGCTGCTGCAGCTCGTCGCCCAGGACTCCGCGCCAGGACTCGGGCAGCATGGCGGTGTCGGTCACGTCAACTTCCTTACGGTGTGCGGTGAACGGTGGGCGGAGACCGATGCGCGGTCACCGCCAGGTCTCAGAACCTACAGGCGGGCACTGACAATCGGCCCGCACACCGCTCAACCCCGCACTACCAGCTGGTCTTGCGGTACAGCGTCCACATCATCATGATCGTCGACGGGTCCAGCGCCTGCTCCGCACCGGAGATGTCGTCGCTCGCGGCCACGTACTGCTTGCCCTGCCACAGCGGCAGCAGCCGGGCGTCGTCCACGAGGATCCGCTGTGCCTCCTCGAACTCCCTGACCACGTTGGCCCGGTCGCTCACGCCACGCGAGCGCGGCAGCAGTTCGCCGGTGATCTCGGGCGCCGGATAGGGCGTACCGAGCGCGTTCTGTTCGCCGACGAAGGGCGCGATGAAGTTGTCGGCGTCCGGGAAGTCGGGGAACCAGCCGCGCCCGAACACCGGGTACTCGCCCTTCTGGTAGCCCGTCACATACGTCTTCCAGGGCCGGCTCTTCAGGGTGACCGTGAACAGCCCCGAGCCCTCCAGCTGTTGCTTGAGCTCCTGGAACTCCAGCTTGGTGGAGGAGCCGTAGCGGTCGCTCGTGTACCAGAGGGTGAGCGGCACGCGCTCGGTGATGCCGGCGTCGGTGAGCATCGTGCGGGCCTTGGCTGCGCTGGGGTCGCCGTAGTCGTCGAAGAAGCCGGTGGTGTGTCCGGTCAGGCCCTTGGGGACCATGGAGTACAGCGGTTCGACGGTGTCCTTGTAGACCTTGTGCGCGATCGCGGCGCGGTCGACGACCTGGGCGATCGCCTTGCGGACGACGGCCCGTCCGGCCCACGGGTCCTTCGGGTTGAAGACCAGGTAGTTGATCTCGGTGCCGGAGCCCTCGACGAGCTGGAACTGCCCGTCCGAGTCGTGCCGCTGAAGTCCGACGACGTCGTCGGGGTCCAACCCCCGGAAGGCGAGGTCGAGTTCGCCGTGCCGGAGCGCGGCGACCATGGGGGCCGAGTCCCGGTAGTAGTTGATCGTCACGGCGTCATTCCTGCGGTCGGCGTACCCCTTGTAGTTGTCGTTCTTGGCGAGTTCGGCCTTCTTGCCGTCCTCGTAGCCCGCCAGTGTGTACGGGCCCGATCCGTCGACCCCGTTGCCCTTGCGCAGAGCGTTCTCCGGGTACTTCGCGGGGTCGACGATCGACATGGCGGGCGTGGCGAGCACGAACGGGAAGGTGGCGTCCGGCTTGTTGAGGTGGAAGACGACTTCCTTGTCGCCCAGCGCCTGCACCCGGTCGAGGCTGCCGAGCAGACCGGCGGGCCCGCCGTTGACGTTGATCTTCCCGATCCGGTCGATGGAGTACTTGACCGCTCTCGCGTCCAGCGCGTGCCCGTTGGCGAACTTCAGCCCGGAGCGCAGTTCGCAGCGGTACGTGGTGTTGGAGCTGTCCGTGAAGCGGCAGTTGTCGGCCGCGTCGGGCTGGGGAGTGGTCGCGCCGTTGGGGTAACTGAGCAACGTTTGGTAGATGTTGCGAAAAAGTTCCCAGGAACTGTCCCAGGACGCGGCCGGATCCAGGGTGCTGGGAGCACTGGTCGTCCCGACCTCGATGGGTCCCGCGTCGTCCGAGGAGTCCGACGAGAGCACGCCGCACCCGGTCACCAGGGACGATATGGACGCTAGGGCCGCCACCCGTCGTAGGGGGCGATTCCGGTTGAACACGTGCTCGCTCCTCGATCCGCCGTGCCAAGGGTCGGCAGACCATACCGCAGCCTCCGGCCGACACAACCGGGTTCGCGAAAGGGCACTTGATCAGCGACTTTATGACGACGTTGTCAAAGGTCCGTACCTTTCCCGCGCATGGAAGCGGGCGCCGTCGGTGTCCGACGGCGCCCCCCGGCCGTGCGGTTGTGGTGGGCCCCAAAGTAGAAGACCACCCCAGAAAACAAAGACCCCAAATGGTTA
>NZ_JBSFLV010000038.1:0-78360 GCF_053599215.1 Streptomyces sp. NPDC001002
CTGCAGCAGTTCGGCAAGGAGGGCGAGCCCTTCGACCCGACCATCCACGAGGCCCTGATGCACTCGTACGCGCCGGACGTCACCGAGACGACCTGTCCCCAGACCCCCGCTTTCGGCCTGGACGGCCTCGTCCTCAAACGCCGGACGGGCTGAAAGACACAGAGGCCGGCCGGCGCCCAGCAGCCAGGAAAAGCACGGACCGGCGCTCGGCCGGCCCGCCCCTCAGTCTTCCCAGTCGTCCGCGTCCTTCTGGCGGCGCCTGCTGCCGAACAGGTTCGGGTTCATGCGCAGGGCCTGGAACGCGTTGACGCCCACGATGCCGGCCCAGGTGACGAGGAGGCCGGGGAGGTGGGCCACTCCGCCGCCGATGCCCGAGAGGGGAATCGCCAGGACGAGGGAGACGATGCCGAAGCCGAAACGCTCGCCGAAGGAGTCCGTCGACTTCGAGGCCCGGGAACCCCGGGCGACCACCATCTGCTGCTCGGCGAGCTGCCGGCGCACCCGGCGCTCCACCGCACCGTCGATGCGCTGGTCGACCTTCTCCAGGAAGGAGTCGACCAGCGCGGACTCGTAGTCCTCGCCCAGCTCCCGGCGGGCCTGCAGAGTGGCGTTCAGTTCCTTTTTGAGCTCGGCGTCCCGCGCGTCCATCATGGTCTCCATTCCCGTCATGGAAAACCACGTTAGGGAGCCGGGGCGCTCGCCGCACTGGGGATAGCCCCCCTGTTGGAATTCGGGTTCGCGGCGAGGGCCCCGAGGGACTCCAGAACCCTGCGATGACCGTGCTCGACGCCCGTGATCCGCACCTCGATACCCCGAGGTCGATCAGCAGGACGGAGAGCACGCCGTTCATGGGCATGGGCATGGGGATGGGGATGAGCTTCTTCGCGTGGGGGAAGGGGTTACGGCAGCAGGGACACGAGCCCCGTGTCGAGGTCGAAGCGTGCCGCCGCCACCTGCGCGGAGGTGAAGGCCGGGTCGGCGCGGATCGCGTCCCGTACCCAGGCGGTGTGGGCCCGCATGGTGTGCTCGGCCCAGTCGCCGGGCAGGGCGCGGGTACGGCGCGCGGCCGGGGCGATCTCGTCCACCAGCAGTTCCAGGTGGCCCGGGACATCGGCGCCGGTGCGCAGTTGGTCGAGCGTCGCCGCCACCGCCCCGCAGCGTTCGTGGCCGAGGACCAGCACCAGGGGGATGCCCAGTTCCTCGACGCCGTACTGGATGGACGCGAGCACCGCCTCGTCCAGGACCTGGCCGGCCGTCCTTATGCACAGCAGGTCGCCGAGGCCCTGGTCGAAGACCAGCTCCGGTGGTACCCGGGAGTCGATGCAGCCGACGATGACCGCGAACGGGTGCTGTGCGGTGGCCAGTTGGTGGCGCAGCGGGCGGCTCTCGTCCGGGTGGCGGGAGTGGCCGGCGGCGTAGCGGCGGTTGCCGTCCAGGAGTTCGGCGAGCGCGGCGGGGGCGGTGGTCGGGCGGGGCCGGGGGCCGGCGGCGGTGGCGGTCGTGGGGGCCGGCACGCCGACGGCCGTGGCGGTCAGAAAGGCCCTGCGGTTCGAGGCCATGCGTTTCCTCAGGTGGTGTGCGTTCAATCACCCTACGCATGGGATCAGTTACCCAGAGTGCCCGTTTAAGGACACTTGGGTGATTCGTCGTCAGATCATCGACCGGTCATTACGTCGCCGGGCGGCCACCTCTTCGGCTACGTCTTCGGCTATTTGGCCAGGCCGTGCTGCTTCGCGTACGCGTTCGCCACGTCCTCCGGGTCCTTCTTGTCCTTGTCCACCTGGCGGTTGAGCTCGGTGAGCTGGGCCGTGGTCAGGACGTTGCCGAGGCGGGCGAGGGCCTTGCGGACGGTGGAGTCGGCCTTGCGGTCGGCGATGAGCGGGACGATGTGCTGGCCGGGGATGAGGTTCTTGGGGTCCGACAGCACCACCCAGTCGTTGGCCACGATGTCGGTGTCGGTGGTGAAGAGGTTCGCCACGTCCACATCGCCCTTCTTCAGGGCGCCCTTGACCAGCGGCCCGGAGGAGTCGAGCGACTTGAACTCCTTGAACTCCACCCCGTAGACGTCCTTCAGGCCGACCACGCCCACCTGGCGCTTCTTCACCTCGGGTGCCGCGCCGATGACGAGCTTGCCGTTCTGCTTCTTGAGGTCGGCGAGCGAGGTCAGGCCGTATTTCCTGGCCGTCTCCTTGGTGACCACGAAGGCGTCGGAGTCCTCGGCCATGCCGTACGGCAGCACCTGGAGGCCGGCGGGGAGGGCGATGGCGAGGGCGTTCTGCATCGCGCCCTCCTCGGTCGCCGTCGCCTTGGGGTCCAGGTAGTGCAGCAGGGCGCCCTGGTACTCGGGGAGCAGGTCGATGTCGCCGCCCTTGAGGGCGGGGATGAGGATCTCCCGGGTGCCGAGGTTGGGGCGGACCTTCGTCTTCACGCCGGCCGACTCCAGGACGGCCGCGTAGAGGTAGCCGAGCACCTGGTTCTCGGTGAAGTTGGCGGTGCCGATGGTGACTCCGTTCTTGCTGGAGCCGCCGCCACCGCTGGTGGTGCCCTGGCTGTCGAGGGAGGTGATGCCGCCCGCGCAGGCGGACAGGACGGGGACGGAGGCGACCGCGAAGAGGCCGCCGAGGACGGTACGACGATTCATTTCGGTGATCCCTACGCGGTGCGGTGGCGGAAGAGGAAGCGCTGGAGGCCGGACAGGCCCAGGTCCAGGACGATGGCGACGACGGCGACGAGCACCGCACCGCCGAGCACCTGGACGAGGTCGCGCTGGGCGAGCCCGTCGAAGACGTACCGGCCCAGGCCGCCGAAGGAGACGTACGCGGCGATCGTGGCGGTGGCGACCACTTGGATGAGCGCGAGACGCAGGCCGGTCATGATCAGGGGGAGCGCGAGCGGCAACTCGACCTGGAACAGCACCTGGTGGCCGCGCATGCCCTGGCCGCGTGCCGCGTCCTTGACCTCCGGGTCCACGGCGGTCATGCCGGCGTAGGTGTTGGTGACGATCGCCGGGACGGCGAGGGCGACCAGGGCCACGTAGACCGGCAGCATCGACAGGCCGCCGGCCAGGAAGACCAGGACGACCAGACCGACGGTCGGCAGGGCGCGGCCGAAGGAGGCGAGGTTGATCGCGACGAAGGCGCCCTTGCCGGTGTGGCCGATCAGCAGGCCCAGCGGGAGGCCGATCGCGGCCGCGATGAGGGTGGCCAGGAGCGAGTACTGGAGGTGCTCGGCGAGGCGGTGGGCGATGCCGTCGGAACCGGTCCAACTCGCCCCGCTGGTCAGCCAGTCGCCGAGGTTCTTGAAGAGTTCGTACATCTCAGGCTCGCCTCCTGCGCCACGGGGTCAGGACGTACTGGAGGGCGACCAGCAGCGCGTCCGCGACCACCGCGAGCAGGATCGTGAGGACCACGCCCACGATCACCGGGGTCGGGAAGTTGCGCTGGAAGCCGTCGGTGAAGAGCTGGCCGAGGCCGCCGTCGCCGATGTAGGTCGCGACCGAGACCAGCGAGATCGACATCACGGTCGCGATCCGGACGCCGGCCATGATCACGGGCAGCGCCAGCGGGAACTCGACCGTGAGGAGCGTGCGCAGCGGGCGCGTGCCCATCGCCTTCGCCGCCTCCTTGGTCTTCGTCGGGACCGAGTCGAGGCCCTCGACGGTGTTCCGCAGCAGCACGACCAGCGTGTAGACGGTCAGGCCGATCACCGTGGTGGTGCGGGTGAGGCCGCTGATCGGCAGCAGGAGCACGAAGATCGCGATCGACGGGATCGTGAACAGCACGTTCGACAGGCCGAGCAGGAAGCCGCGCAGGGGGCGGACCCGGTGGGCGACGACCGCGAGCGGGAGCGAGATCAGCAGGCCGAAGAAGACGGCGGACAGCGCGGCCTGGAGGTGCGAGACCGTGAGGCTGGTGAGGTCGTCGGTGTGGTCGCCTATCCACGACCAGTCGATGGTCATGCGGCGACCTCCGTCCCCGGCTCGGTACGGGTGCGGGCGGCGGTGTGCGCCCGGCCCGCGTGCTCGTGGATGTCGTCGCGGGCGGAGACGCCGGTGAGCACACCCGCCGCGTCGACGCGGGCTATCAGCCCGGTGGGGGAGGCGATCGACTCGTCGAGCGCGGCGAGCAGCGAATCGCCGTCGCGCAGCGGTCGTACGGGGATCTCCGGATCGTTCGTGTTCTTCGGCGCCCAGTGCAGCGGTTTGCGTGCCTCGTCGAGTACGAGGGTCCAGGCGCCGCCCTCCGGTGCCGGGCCCTGCGGGACGTCGGCGAGGGTCCGCAGCGAGAGCAGCTTCAGGCCGCGCTCGGCGCCGAGGAAGTCGGCCACGAAGTCGTCGGCCGGGCGGGCGAGGAGCTCGGCGGGCGCCGCGCACTGCACGAGGTGGCCGCCGGTGCGGAAGATCGCGATGCGGTCGCCCAGGCGGACGGCCTCGTCGACGTCGTGCGTGACGAAGACGATGGTCTTGTTCAACTCCTTCTGCAGGCGCAGGAGTTCGTCCTGGAGCTGGGTGCGGACCACCGGGTCGACGGCGCCGAAGGGCTCGTCCATCAGGAGCACCGGCGGGTCGGCGGCGAGCGCGCGGGCGACGCCGACGCGCTGCTGCTGGCCGCCGGAGAGCTGGTGCGGGTAGCGCCGGCCGGACTCGGCGGTCAGGCCGACCGTCTCCAGCAGTTCGGCGGCCCGGGCCCTGGCCTTGCGGCGGCCGTGGCCCAGCAGCAGCGGCACGGTGGCGATGTTGTCCAGCACCGTGCGGTGCGGGAAGAGGCCGGCCTGCTGGATGACGTACCCGATGGAGCGGCGCAGTTCGGCCGCGTCCTGTCGGGTGACGTCCTTGCCCCCGACCCGGATCGTGCCCGACGTCGGCTCTACCATCCGGTTGACCATCCGCAGGGTGGTCGTCTTGCCGCAACCGGAGGATCCGACGAGGACGGTCACGCCGCCTTCCGGGATCTCCAGGGAGAGATCGTGGACTGCTGTCGTGCCGTTGGGGAAGCGCTTGTGGACCGCATCGAACTGGATCATGAGTTGTCCCTTGCCCGGCTGTATAACGTCATGCAGAGTTCTTGGTGTCTGAATAGGTTGTCAACGGGTTGGTGTTAATCCGAGGTAACGGATGACCGAAAGGCAAGATCAGATGTCCTGATTGAGGGGAGTTTGAGCTTTATGTCGTCTCGGATCGTGGACACGCCGACGGGCGCGTCGGTCGGCACTTCGGCCGGCCACACCGGCCTGGTGGTCCTCGACGGCGTCGGGCTCGGCATCGAGGACGTCGTCCGCCTCGCCGACGGAGCCGCCCGGCCGGTGCCCGGCACCGACGCGATGAAGCGGGCGGGAGAGTCCTGGGACGCCGCCCGGCAGATCGCGGCCACCGGACGCGTCTACGGCCGCTCGACCGGCGTCGGCGCCAACCGGAACGAGGACGTGCCCACCGAGGCCGCCGCCGAACACGGCCTGCGCCTGCTGCGCAGCCACGCCGGCGCCATCGGCGACGAACTGCCCGCCCGCCAGGTCCGCGCGATGCTCGCCGTCCGCGCCAACCAGATCCTCGCGGGCGGCGCGGGCCTGCGCCCCACGGTCGTCACGGCCCTGTGCGAGGCCCTGGAGAACGGGGTGTACCCCCTGGTCAACGAGTTCGGCTCGGTGGGCACGGGCGACATCGCGGCACTGGCTCAGATGGGGTTGGCGCTGGCGGGGGAGCATCCGTGGCGGGGTGGTGGCCCTGACGGACAGGGGGCGGGTCCCGAGGGTGTACGTGGTGTCGTCGTCGGAGTTCCCGAGGCGCAGCCGCTCGACAACAATGATGCGCTGGCCATCATCAGCAGCAACGCCCTCACGCTCGGCCAAGCCGCCCTCGCGCTGCACGAGTTGCGTGGGCTCGTCGAGGCCACGCAGGTGGTGGGGGCGTTGTCGATGCTGGCCGTGGACGGGTCGCACGAGCCGTACGCCGCTCCCGTGCATGCCGCCCGGCCGCACCGGGGGAGCAGTGAAGTCGCCCGGCGGATGCGGGAGTTGATCGGTGCCGCGGACCGGCCGACCCCGCCGCTGGGCCGGATCCAGGACCCGTACGGCTTCCGCTGTCTGCCGCAGATCCACGGGCCGGCGCACGACGCGGCCGACGCGCTGGAGGCGGTGCTCGCGATCGAGATCAACGCGGCCGCCGAGAACCCGCTGATCTCTCCCGAGGACATGGCCGCCTACCACCACGGCGGCTTCTACCAGGCCCAACTCGCCCTCGCCCTGGACCACTTCAGGCTCGCGCTCACCCAGGTGGCCCGGCTGTCCACGTCACGGCTCTCCTCGCTCAACGAACCCGCGTTCACCCGCCTCAAGCCCTTCCTCGCCGACCAGGAACCCGCCTCCTCCGGCGTGATGATCCTGGAGTACGCCGCCGCGGCGGCCCTCGGCGACCTGCGGGCCTTCTCCGCTCCCGCCTCGCTCGGGCACGCTGTACTCTCCCGGGGCGTCGAGGAACAGGCCAGCTTCGCCTCGCTCGCCGCACGCCAGACGCTGCGCGCCTGTCGCGCGTACCGTCTCGTCGTCGGCTGCGAGCTCGTCGCCGCGGTACGGGCGCTGCGCCAGCGCGGGCTGCGGCCCGAGCCGGACCTGCCGGTGGGCCGCGCGCTGGAGCTCGCCGAGTCGGTGCTGGCGCAGGACCAGGCCGACCGGCCGCTCACCGACGACGTGACGGCGGCGGCCGCGCTGCTGGACCGGTTCACGGACATCTGGAGGGGGAACGCGTGACGAACGCGGAGAGGGGCACGACCGTGGCGGACACTCCGGCGGGACGGCTGCAGACGCTCTTCGAGGGGCACCGGCTGACGCCGACCCAGCGGCGCATCGCGCACAGCATGGTGCGGCGCGCCGCCGACGTGCCGTTCCTGTCCAGCGTGGAGCTGGCCGAACTGGCGGGTGTGAGTCAGCCCTCGGTGACCCGCTTCGCGGTCGCCCTCGGCTTCGACGGCTACCCGGCGCTGCGCAAACATCTGCGCGAGGTGGCCCCCGCCGAGCAGTCGGCCGACGCGGGCTCCTACAACGAGTACCAGCAGGCCGTCGAGGCCGAGATCGAGAACCTCAAGCACCTCGCCGAACTGCTCGCGGACCCGCGCCCGTTGCAGAAGGCGGGCCGTCTGCTCGCCAACTCCCGCCCGCTGCCCGTCCTCGGCCTGCGCGCCGCCGCCTCCCAGGCCTACGGCTTCGCCTACTTCGCCGCCAAGGTCCACCCGGACGTACGGCTGCTGAACGAGGGCGGCACGATGATCCACGACCGCATCGGGGCCGCCGTGCGCGCCGGGGCGACCGCCCTGCTCTGCTTCGCGCTGCCCCGGCACCCCCGCGAGGTCGTCGACACCCTGACCTTCGCCAAGGCCGCCGGCCTGACCGTGGTGACCGTCGCCGACTCCGCCTTCGCACCGGTCGCCAAGGCCTCCGACCTCCTCCTGCCCGCCGCCGTCGGCACCGGCCTCGCCTTCGACACGGCCTGCGCCCCGATGCTGCTCGGCCGGGTCCTGCTTGAGGCCATGTGCGACGACCTGCCGGACGCCCAGGCCCGCCTGGAGGAGTTCGACGCGGGGGCGGCGGCGCGGGGGCTGTTCGTCGAGTAGTGAGTGCGGTGGTCAGCCGGCGGCCCGATTTTCAGATTCGTCTCACGTTCGCTCGTTAGCCTCCCCTCCCACGAAGCCGCACAGACCGAGTCGGGAGGCGGAAGGTGGCACGCGGAGATCGCAGAGCACAGGGACTGGTCCGGGTGGCCGTCGTCGTACGCGCCGGGGCCGCACCCCTGTGGTGGGCCGGAGTGTTCGCGGCGGGGGTCGGGGTGCTGGTGCCGGGAGTGACCGGGCGCCGGATCGGCGTGATGGCGGGCGCCGCGCTCTTCATCGTCGCGGCGGCGGTGGTGTCGTACGGCCGTCGCAAACGGTACGTGGCACTGGCCCGCTCCGCCGCCCGGGCCGGCAGGCACGACGTCCTCCAGGACCGCGCGGTCGGCGTGCGCAACTGGCGTCGTGGGCACCGCTGGTGGTTGCTGCTGGCGTTCCTGCTCGCGGTGGGCTCCTCCTTCGCCGTGCCCGCCGCGGGCGGCATGCTGCTGGCCGGCGCCGGTGTCGGGCTGCGCCTGAAGGCCGCCTGGCTGGGCCGGCGCGAACGGGCCGAGGACGCCCTGCTGTGGGTCCGCGTCGACTGGCTCGCCGGCAACGGCGGCCGTCCGGCCGGCAAGTCCGTCAAGGCCTACCGCAGCACGGGCATCGCGGCGGGCGACGCGGCCCCTGGCGGGACCCGCCGCCGCACCGCGGCGCTCGTCTAGCGGTCGTAGGCCGAGCCGCCGCCCGTCAGATCTCCAGGTCCTCCTCGATCTTCTTCAGCTGGTGGCGGGCCATCGCCAGGTTGGACCGCTTGGCGTCCAGCACCAGGTAGAGGAAGAGACCGTTGCCGCCGCGCCCGCTCATCAGGCGGAGCAGGTGGTACTGGTCGGACAGCGTGATCAGGATGTCCTCGATCTGGCCCTTGAGCCCGAGGTGCTCCATCGTGCGCATCTTGGCGCGTACGACGTCGGTGTTGCCGGCGGCGGCCACGCCCAGGTCGAAGCTCTTGCTGCCGCCCAACGTGCCGAGCGCCATACCGCTGGTGTAGTCGACGAGCGCGACCCCGGTCGCGCCCTCGATCGAGGCCAGGCACTCTTTCAGCGAGGTTTCGGTGTTCGCCATGACTCTGCTCCTTGGGTTCCTGTCAACTTTCCGTGGTGGTGCGCGCGCTGGTGTTCGTGGTGCGTGGAGCGCGCGCCGTTCTGGTCCGTGCGGGGGCTGCCGGCTTGAGCGCCGGCTTCCCGGGTTTGGGGGCCGCCCGGGCGAGCGCGGCGGCCCGCGCGTCGACGAGTTCGCCGACCCGGGCCCCGGCCCGGCGCCCCTCCAGCAGCAGCCGCCCGACGTTCACCCGGTCCTGGGCGAGCAGCGTCAGCACGGCCCCGCCGCCCGCCGCGTACGTCGCCACATAGCCGTACACACCGCGTACGAGCACCTCGCGGGCCTCGCCCTGGCCGGTCGCGTCCGCCAGCCTGGCGGCGGCCGTGTGCGCGGTCGCGGCGAGCGCGGCCATGCTCTCGGGGTCGACGCCCGGGGTGTCCTGGGCGAGGACCGCCCCGTCGACGCCGGTCGCGAGGGCGCCGGTGAGCTGCGGGACGCGGGCCCTCAACCGGCGCAGCTCGTCCAGGATTTCGGGCTCGGCGGCCATCCGGTGTCTCCTCTCAAAGGGCCTCCAGCGCATCCCTGAGCCTCTTCAGCAGCGTGACGTGGGGATCGGGCGGAAGCTGTCCGGCGGCTGGGTCCTCGTCGGCGGCCGGCTCGGCGGGCTGGGGGCCGCGGCCCGGCCGGCGGATGCCGACCGCGCCGGCCGCCGTCAGCCGCCGTACGTCCACCAGGGTGTGGAAGGCCGGCCGGCCCAGCGCCCGGGCGATGTCCGTCGCCGTGCGCACCCCGTCCACCAGCGCCAGCACCGAACGCTGGCGGCGGGTGAGCGCGGGCACCTCGGGGCGCTCGGCGCGGGTCAGCGGGGCCTCGTCGGGGCCCGGGTCCGGCCAGAGCCGGTGCAGCAGATCGCGCCGGCGCAGCGTCTCGCGCTCCAGGTCGGCCACCGGCACCGGATGCACGGGGCTCAGCCCGTGCGCGGAGCCGTAGCGGAACCGGCCCGGGGCGCTGCTGGGCCCCAGCGTGAAGTACGCCGCGTCGTACACCGCCGCCAGATGGCACAACTCCAGTGCGCCGGCGGCCAGTTGTCCGCTGTCGACCAGCCGGCGGCCCACGTGGTAGCGGTCGCCCGCCTCGGCCAGCGCCTGGTGCCAGACCTCGGGGGTGAGCGTGCCGTGCGCCGTCAGCAGGACGTCCAGGCCGGGGGCGCACGCGCTCTCGGCGTGCACCACCAGGCCTTCGGCGAGGTAGAGCGAGCCGCGCTCGCGGACCAGGACGCCGGTGGCCCGCTCGGCGGCGAGCCGGGTCAGCATCGGGGAGACACCGCCCCACCCGCGGTCGCTCGCGGCCGCCTTGTCCCGCACCGGCAGGCGCGGCGGTTCGGTCGTGCTCACGGCACTCATGCCAGCACCAGCCGTTCCGCCATCTCGGCGAGCCGGATGCGGGCCAGCGCCAGATTGCCCTCGGCGCGGGCCAGCCACAGGTGCAGGAACACGCTGCCGTCGAAGGACGCGCCCACGAACCTGAGCACGTGGTAGCTGTCCCGGTTGCTGACGATCAGGTCCTCGACCGGCGGGTCCGCGTCGGCCGCCGGACCGGCCTCGGGGTCGTCGTCCGGTGCGAAGGCGTGCTGCTCGGCGGCGAGCCGCGCGAACTCGGCGGCCTCCACGGCGGCGGCCTCGTGGTCGCCGCCGGGCGACTCGCCCACGGTGCCCAGGGCGAGCCCACTGGTCCAGTCGACCAGTGCGGCGCCCCGAGCACCGGGCAGTCGCATGGCTTCCAGCAGACACTCGTCGATTCCGGGCACCGTGGCTCCCCTCCTGCCTTGGTTTCGGCTGAGTGACGCCGAAACTACGCACCGTGTGCGTGAGGGGTGAGGGATCTGGCATTTTCCGGCGGAACATGCGCCAGGGGATTAAGGTGGGTCAACTGTGCCTGTTTTCTCCCCAGTTGAACATCATGTCCGTCGGGACCCGTCAACCGCGCCCGGGCGCACGCCGGGTGGTGAGCGCATCCGCGTGCGCCCCGCCGGATTCGGCCACGATCTCGTCGAGGCTCTGCTGCCTGCGCACGGTCGCGAAGGAGACACCCCCGCCGGCCGCGTCCTGGGTGAAGCCGTAAATGCCCGGCCGGGCAAGGGAGTTGTAGGCGTAGTGGTGCGCGAAGTAGTACGCGCCCGTGTCGAGCGCCGCCGCGTAGTCCCCCTGCTCCAGGAGCGGCAGCGCGCGCCCCTCGGCGAGCAGGTCGCCCGCGAAACAGGCCGGCCCGGCGACGTCCTGCACCACCGGCGCCCCCGTCTTGGGCCGCCCCTTCCCGTCGTACGCGGAGATCCTCAGCGGCCACGACCCCGGTACGTACACCGTCCGCGTCGCCACCTGCACGCCCGCGTGGGTGACCGCGATCGGCCGTCCGCCCGCGCTCTTGGCGTACTCCACGCGGGCCACCACCGTCCCGTGCTTGGCCAGCAGCGACCGCCCGAACTCGGTCACCAGCCCGTACCGCCCCGAGAACAGCCCCGGCACCGCCTCGCTCAGCAGCCGCGCGTACTGCGCGTAGGTCGGCGTCTCCTCGTCCGAGCCGAAGTTCACCGGCAGCCCGCCGCCGATGTCGAGCGTGTCGATCTGCGGGCGCCCGATGCGCCGGTTGATCTCCTCGGCCAGCGCGTACGTGTCGGCCACGCCCTGCGCCAGCAACGAGAGCGGGATGCCCTGGGAGCCGGTGTGCGCGTGCAGCCGGGTCAGCCACGGGCGCTCCGCGTACGCCCGCACCACCCACTCGCGCGCCCCCTCGTCGCGCAGCGCCACCCCGAACTTCGAGGTCGCCGTCGCGGTCGAGGTCGCCCCGATCGACCCGCCGCCGACCTGCGGATTGACCCGGATCCCGAGCGGCGAGCGACTGGTCGCCGACCGCATCAGGCCGTCGATGCGGTCCAGCTCCTGCGGGTTGTCCGCGTTGACGGCGATCCCCAGCGCCAGCGCCTCGCGCAGTTCGGCCGGTGTCTTCGCGGGCGAGTCCAGGACCGTACGGCTCGGCGGCACCCCTGCCGCCCGCGCCAGCGCCAGCTCGCCCGGGCTCGCCACCTCCGCGCCGAGGCCCTCCTCGCGCAGCAGCCGCAGCACCGGCACCAGCGGGGTCGCCTTCACCGCGAAGGCGTGCAGCACGGGCGTGCCGGGCGCCGTGACCGCGTCGAACGCCGCCCGCAGGGCCATCGCCGACTCCCGGATGCCGGCGACGTCCAGCAGGCCCACGATGGGGGTGTCCGGTCCCAGCAGCCCCTGCTCCACGGCGGCCCGCACGGCCTCGTCCCGGCGCGCGGCCCGTCCCGCCTGGCCGTCGGTCCGGCCGTCGATCCGGATGGTCGGCTCGTCGTCGGCTTCCCTGCCCGTAGCCGTGTCCCTCGCCCTGTCCACCACGTCCCCCGTCCTGTCGTCGGCTGCGCCCATGCGTCCAGCCAAACATCCACAGCGCACCCGTAGAGACGCCAGGAGGTGTTGACTAGTTCTATTCAGGACGCCAGGATGTGAATAACCGCTGTAAGAGTCCACCGGGAGCAATCCGCTAGGAGGCAGACCATGTCAGGACCCCGCCCCGTACGAGCGCCGCGCGGTACGGAACTGAGCGCCCTGGGATGGCAGCAGGAAGCCGCTCTGCGGATGCTGCAGAACAACCTCGACCCGGAGGTCGCCGAGCACCCCGACAAGCTCGTCGTCTACGGCGGCACGGGCAAGGCCGCGCGTGACTGGCGTTCCTTCGACGCCATGGTCCGCACGCTGCGCACCCTGAAGCAGGACGAGACGATGCTCGTCCAGTCCGGCCGCCCGGTCGGCGTGATGCAGACCCACGAGTGGGCCCCGCGCGTCCTCATCGCCAACTCCAACCTGGTCGGCGACTGGGCCAACTGGGAGGAGTTCCGGCGCCTTGAGGCCCTCGGCCTCACCATGTACGGCCAGATGACCGCCGGTTCGTGGATCTACATCGGCACGCAGGGCATCCTCCAGGGCACGTACGAGACGTTCGCCGCGGTCGCCGCGAAGAAGTTCGGCGGCACGCTCGCCGGGACGATCACCCTCACCGCCGGGCTCGGCGGCATGGGCGGCGCCCAGCCGCTCGCCGTCACCATGAACGACGGTGTGGCGATCTGTATCGACGTCGACCCGCGTGCCATCGAGCGCCGGATCGAGCACCGGTATCTCGATGTGCGCGCGGATTCGCTCGCGCACGCCCTCCAACTCGCCGTCGAGGCCCGTGACGCGCGCCGTCCGCTCTCCATCGGTCTGCTCGGCAACGCGGCGGAGCTGCTGCCGCAGATGTTGGCCGAGGGTGCGCCGATCGACATCGTGACCGACCAGACCTCGGCGCACGATCCGCTGGCGTATCTGCCGGTGGGCATCGCGTTCGAGGACATGGCGGACGCGGCGGCGAAGGACCCGGCGGGGTTCACGACCCGGGCCCGCGAGTCGATGGCGCGGCACGTGGAGGCCATGGTCGGGTTCATGGACGCCGGGGCCGAGGTCTTCGACTACGGCAACTCGATCCGTGGTGAGGCCCAACTCGCCGGGTACGAGCGGGCGTTCGCCTTCCCCGGCTTCGTGCCCGCCTACATCCGCCCCCTGTTCTCCGAGGGCAAGGGCCCCTTCCGCTGGGCGGCCCTGTCCGGTGAGGCGTCCGACATTCACAAGACGGACAAGGCGATCCTCGACCTCTTCCCGGAGAACGAGTCGCTGCACCGCTGGATCAAGCTGGCGGGGGAGCGCGTGCACTTCCAGGGCCTTCCGGCGCGTATCTGCTGGCTCGGGTACGGCGAGCGGGACAAGGCGGGCGAGCGTTTCAACGACATGGTGGCGAGCGGTGAGTTGGCGGCGCCGCTGGCCATCGGCCGTGACCACCTCGACTGCGGGTCTGTCGCCTCCCCGTACCGCGAGACCGAGGCCATGCTGGACGGCTCCGACGCGATCGCCGACTGGCCGTTGCTGAACGCGATGGTGAATGTCGCGTCCGGGGCGTCCTGGGTGTCCATCCACCACGGGGGTGGGGTCGGCATGGGGCGGTCCATCCACGCGGGCCAGGTCTCGGTGGCGGACGGCACGGCTCTGGCCGGCGAGAAGATCCGGCGCGTGCTGACGAACGACCCGGGTATGGGCGTCATTCGGCATGTGGACGCCGGGTACGACATCGCGGAGCGGGTTGCGGACGAGCGGGGTGTGCGGGTGCCGATGCGTGAGGGTGGCGACGCGTGACGGTGAGCGGCAACTCCTCGGTGGGGGCGGATGTCTCGTCGCCGGGTGAACGTCCGGCTGTGCCCACCCGTTCCGCCGTGCGGAACGCCTGCCCACAGCCTGAGCCAGCTGAAGGTCGCCTGCAGCCTGAGTCGGCTGGAGGTCGCCCACAGTCTGAGCCAGGCGAAGGCCGCCCACAGCCTGTGCCAGGTGAAGGCCGCCCACAGCCTGTGCCAGGTGAAGGTCGCCTGCAGCCTGAGTCGGCTGGAGGTCGCAGCCAGGCCGTAAGTCACAACGTGCCCTCCTTTCAGGAGATGTGGCGGGAGTTGCTGCCCATTGGGCGGCACCCTGACTCCCGTGGTTATCGGCGCTTCGCCTGGACCGGGGCCGATGCCGAATGTCGGGAGTGGTTCAAGGGGCAGGCCGAAGCCCGGGGGCTTACCTACGAGCTCGACCGGAACGGGAATCAGTGGGCCTGGCTCGGGGACCCGGACGCCGGGGACGCTGTCGTCACCGGGTCGCATCTTGACTCCGTGCCCGATGGCGGGGCCTTTGACGGGCCCCTCGGGGTCGTGTCCTCCTTTGCCGCTCTTGATGAACTGCGCCGCAGGGGAGTGCAGTTCGGGAAGCCGCTTGCCATCGTCAACTTCGGGGACGAGGAAGGCGCCCGGTTCGGGCTCGCGTGTGTCGGGTCGCGGTTGGCCGGTGGGCAGCTCACCGTTGAGAAGGCGCACCTGCTGACCGACATGGACGGCGTCACCTTGCCTCGGGCCATGGAAGCCGCCGGTTACGACCCTGACTCCATCGGGCCCGACCCCGAACGGCTCGCCCGCATCTGCGCCTTTGTCGAGCTGCATGTCGAGCAGGGGCGGGCGTTGGACCTGTCCGGCGATCGTGTCGGTATCGCCAGTGCCATCTGGCCGCACGGGCGGTGGCGGTTCGACTTCCGGGGGGAGGCCAATCACGCCGGTACGACCAGGCTCGTGGACCGGCGGGATCCTATGCTCTCGTATGCCGAGACCGTGCTCGCCGCCCGTCGCGAGGCCGAACTCGCCGGTGCCGTCGCGACCTTCGGCAAGATCGCCGTCGAGCCGAACGGCGTCAACGCCATCCCCTCCCTGGTGCGCGGCTGGCTCGACTCCCGCGCCGAGGACCAGGCGAGCCTGGATCAGGTGGTGGACGGCATCGAGAAGGCCGCCCGCGAATACGCCACCGCGCACGGCATCGACCTCGACGTCGTGCGGGAGTCCTTCACTCCCGTCGTCGAGTTCGACCACGCCCTGCGTGACGAACTCGCCCGCATCCTCGGAAAGGACACCGACCTCAAGGTCCCCGTCCTCGGTACCGGCGCCGGACACGACGCCGGAATCCTCTCCGGGAGCATCCCGACCGCCATGCTGTTCGTGCGCAACCCCACGGGCGTCTCGCACTCCCCGGCCGAGTTCGCCGCCGAGGACGACTGCGTGGCCGGGGTGACCGCACTCGCCGACGTACTGGAAGGACTGGCCTGCAGGTGACCGGGACCCGCACGTACTGGCTGGAGCACGCCTGGCTCGACACCTATGTCGAGCCAGGCGTCGCCGTCGACATTGAAGGCGGGCGGATCACCAACGTCCGCACCGACGTGACCGCGCCGCCACCCGGCGCCGAGATCCTGCGCGGACTCACCCTCCCCGGCCTGGCGAACGCCCACTCGCACGCCTTCCACCGCGCCCTGCGCTCCACCGTCCAGGTCGGCTCCGGCACCTTCTGGACCTGGCGCGAGGTCATGTACTCCTTCGCCGACCAGCTGACCCCGGAGACCTACCACGCCCTCGCCCGCGCGGTGTACGCCGAGATGGCGCTGGCCGGGATCACGGCGGTGGGCGAGTTCCACTACGTCCACCACCAGCGCGGCGGCACCCCCTACGCCGACCCCAACGCCATGGGCGAGGCCCTCGTCGCGGCCGCCGCCGACGCCGGCATCCGCATCACCCTCCTCGACACCGCCTACCTCGCCGCCGGCATCGTCAGCGAGCACCGCGGCGAGCCGCCCAACGCCCACCAACTGCGCTTCTCCGACGGCACCGCGGAGGCCTGGGCCGAACGCTGTTCACTTCTCAAGGAACGGGATCACGCACGGATCGGCGCGGCCATTCACTCGGTGCGGGCCGTGCCCGCCGGACAGCTCGCGACCGTGGCCCGGTGGGCCGAGGAGCGGCGGGCCCCGCTCCACGTCCACCTGTCCGAGCAGACCGCCGAGAACGACGCCTGCCTGGCCGCGCACGGGCGCACACCGACCCGGCTCCTCGCCGACCACGGTGTCCTGGGACCGCGCAGCACCGGCGTCCACAACACCCACCTCACCGACGAGGACATCGCCCTGATCGGCGACAGCGGCACCGGCACCTGCATGTGCCCGACCACCGAACGGGACCTCGCCGACGGCATCGGACCCGCCGTCGCCCTCCAGCGTGCCGGCTCCCCGCTCTCCCTCGGCTCCGACAGCCACGCCGTCATCGACCTGCTCGAAGAGGCCCGCGCGATGGAGCTGAACGAGCGCCTGCGCACCCGCACCCGGGGTCACTGGACCGCCGCGGCCCTGCTGCGCGCCGCCTCAGCCGACGGCCACGCGGCGCTCGGCTGGGACGAGGCGGGCACCATCGAGGCCGGTGCGCTCGCCGACCTCACGACGATCGCCCTCGACTCGGTCAGGACGGCCGGGCCGCTGCCCAGGCTCGGCGCCGAGACCGCCGTATTCGCCGCGACGGCAGCGGACGTACGGCACACGATCGTGGGCGGACGGCACGTCGTGCGCGACGGGGCGCACACCCTCGTACCGGATGTGCCGCAGGCGCTGGCGCGGGCCGTCGAAGCCCTGCGCGCGTAGAGACGACCGACGACCCCCGCACCCACGAGGACACGATGAGCAGCAGCACCGGCACCAGCACTGTCATCACCAACATCGCCACGCTGGTCACCAACGACCCCTCCCTGGGTGACGGTTCTCCCCTCGGACTGATCCAGGACGCGGCGCTCGTCATCGACGGCGACCGGGTCGTGTGGACCGGTGAATCCAGCCAAGCACCCGCCACTGACAATCGGGTCGACGCCGAGGGGCGTGCGGTGCTGCCCGGGTTCGTCGACTCGCACTCGCACCTCGTCTTCGCGGGCGACCGCACGCAGGAGTTCAACGCCCGGATGTCCGGCCGTTCCTACACCGCGGGCGGCATCCGCACGACCGTCGCCGCCACCCGCGCCGCGAGCGACGAGGCCCTGGCGGCCAATCTCACCCGCTACCTCGCCGAGGCCCTGCGCCAGGGCACCACGACCTTCGAGACCAAGTCCGGCTACGGCCTGACCGTCGCCGACGAGGCCCGCGCCCTGCGCATCGCCGCCGCCCAGACCGACGAGGTGACGTATCTCGGCGCGCACATCGTGTCGCCCGACTACGCCGACGACCCCGCCGGTTACGTCGCCCTCGTCACCGGCGAGATGCTCGACGCCTGTGCTCCGTACGCCCGTTGGATCGACGTGTTCTGCGAGAAGGGCGCCTTCGACGGCGACCAGGCCCGCGCGATCCTCACCGCCGGCAAGGCCAGGGGCCTGCACCCGCGCATCCACGCCAACCAGCTCTCGTACGGCCCCGGTGTGCAGTTGGCCGTCGAGCTGGACGCCGCCAGCGCCGACCACTGCACCCACCTCACCGACGCGGACGTCGACGCCCTCGCGAGCGGCGACACGGTGGCCACGCTGCTGCCCGGCGCCGAGTTCTCCACGCGGGCCCAATGGCCGGACGCCCGGCGGCTGTTGGACGCGGGCGTGACCGTCGCGCTGTCCACGGACTGCAATCCCGGCTCGTCCTTCACCTCGTCCGTGCCGTTCTGTATCGCCCTCGCCGTACGGGACATGGGCATGACCCCGGACGAGGCCGTCTGGTCCGCCACGGCAGGCGGCGCCCGCGCCCTGCGCCGCGAGGACGTCGGCCGCCTCGCCCCGGGCGCCTACGCCGACCTCACGCTCCTCGACGCCCCGAGCCACGTCCACCTGGCCTACCGCCCGGGCGTCCCCCTCGTCACCGGCGTCTGGCGCCGAGGCGTCCGCCAGGTCTGAGCCCTCGTCCGGAGACCGCCGACTCAGGGCTCAGGCCGCCCCCGCCCGCCACCGCTGCTCCGCACCCCCGCTGATCGGCTCCATCCCCACCCCGTCCCCGTCCTCCGGCGTCACCGCGGTCAGGATGGCGATCGCCGGGCGGATCACGCCGTCGGAGTCCACGGTGAAGGTCAGGTTGTCGCCGTTGTCCCCGTCCACCGAGTCGCACTCCCAGATGCCGACGCCCTTGTCCACGTCGCCGCGGTTGTCGAGGCAGAAGTCCGGGTCGGCGGCCGACTGCACGACCCCGCGCCCGGCATCGACCCGCCAGCGCTGGGTGCTGGACCCGGAACAGGGCGCCGTGATCACGTCCGTTCCCTTGGAGAGGTCGCCGTCGCGGATGTCCAGGCAGCGGCCCGAGGAGACGTTCACGACCTGCGCGTAGGTGCCGTTCGGGGCGTGCGCGGCAGGGGCCGTGGGGGAGGGGCGGGTCGACTTGGAGGGAGTCGAACTCGGCGTCGGGGACGGGGAGTTCGACGGCTTGCCGGTGGTGGCCGACGGCGACGGCGTGGCCGACACCGTCGCCGTCACCGTGACCTGCGGCGCGCTGCTCGGCGCACCGGCCGCGCCCGCCGCCTGCCCGGACGTCGGGGACGATCCCGTGCCGCCCTGAGTGAGCAGCAGGACCAACAGCGGGGCCAGCGCCACCCCGAGGGCGGCCGAGGTGAGGACGATCCGCCGGGACGGTGGCCAAGAGGACGGTTTCACAAGGGCCTTGGGGCGCGGGGGCGGCTCGCTGCCGGCGTACGCCGTGCCCGCCCACGGCAGCAGGCCCTCGGCGAGCGCGGTGCGCGGGGAGTCGCGCAGGGCGCACAACTCCTCGAAGGCGGCCGTGCAGTGCGGGCAGTGCGCCATGTGGGCCTGGAGGTCGGCGCTCTCGCGCGGGTGGTCGGGCCGTACCGACTCCTCGATGAGCCGGCGGAAGTCGCCGCACCGCGGATCGTCGGAGGCGGCGAGCCGGGTGCGGAGGCAGGCCTGGCCGAGGAGTTGAAGGGCCGCGGCGCTCTCGTACGTCACGTCGTCGGGGGTGATGCCGAGGAACAGGGCTGTCGTGGCTGCGGGTTGGCGCTCCACCAGGCCGTACCAGACCAGGCCTTGGGCGCGGGACGGGAGCGTCTGGAAGGCGGCGGTCATCGGTGGGACGAGGCCGCCGGGGCCCGCCGTGTTGAGGACCAGGAGCAGTCCGGCGTCCAGTCCCGCGGCCCGGTCGTCCGTGGCCCAGGACGCGGCCGTGCGGGCGGTGAGCAGGAGGAGGTGGTGGCGCCAGGGTCCGCCGGGTTCGATGCCGCGGGCCGTCTCCCGGGCCGCCAAGGTGAAGGCCTGGGCGGCCAGTTGGCGCGCGGAGGCGTCGCCGGTCGCGCACAGCCTGGCGTACGCGAGCACCGACTGCTGGTGGCGGGCGCGCAGTTCGTGCAGGGCCGGGTAGGCCGTGGCGGTGCTGGTGCGCAGCAGTTCGGTCAGGCGGGCGTCGGACGCGCCCGTGTGCAGCCCGGTCTCCACAGAAACCTCTTTTCCCGCCGGGCTCCTGACGTACCGGCCAGTTTGTGGGGACCATAGTGAGGCAAGAGGACCGGTGGGAGAAGAGGTTTCCGTGGGTAACCCGGGAACGCCCAGCGAGCGGCCCGAGCGCGGCGCGCCGGCCGCCGCGCCGGCCTGCACACCGCCCGCCGCGCTACCCGGGCGGCCGGGTGAACTCGTTGCGCAGGTCCGCGATCAGACCGTTCCCGTCGAGCGTCGCGTGTTCCACCCCCGCCACCGTCACGAGCCGGTCGTCGGCCGTGCGCGCCGCGCACACCCACTCGGCCCGCAGGGTGCCGTCGGCGAGCACCGTGCTGTTCCAGTAGTGCTTGGAGTCGGCGAAGGAGGCGAAGTGCGCGCGGTAGAACGCCACGACCGCCGCACGACCGTGGACCGGCTCCGGGCCGATCCGCACCGTCGCGTCGGGAGCGAACAGCGCCAGGAGTTCGGCCAGCGCCGACTCGTCGTGCACCGCGCGGTCGGCCAGGCCGATGTAGCGGTCGAGCGCGGTGCCGGTGGAGTCGGAGCCGGAGGCAGCGCCGGCGGTCTCGGTGTCCGTCACTCCGTCGCGCCCCCCTCGTTCGCCGCGACCGCCTTCGCCAGCAGGGCCGGGTCGGCCAGCGTGGCCGGGTGGCGCAGCATGTAGGAGACGTAGTGGAAGGCGCGCGTGACGTCCCCGTCGGAGAGGGTGGCGGCGGTGATCTGGTCCATGGCCCAGCGCTGCTGCCGTACCTCCTCCGGCACCTCGGTGCCGTTGAGCGCGTCCAGGCGGGCCGCGTCGCTCCCCGCGGAGACCATCCAGGCGGCGTCCACGACGACCTGCTGGAGACGGAAGAACTCCCGTGCCGCCGTGCCGAGTTCGGGGCTGCCACCGAGGTAGGAGGCCAGGCAGGAGGCGTGCAGCGCGGCGGAGCTCATGCCCTGGCCGCGGATGGGGTTGAAGGACGCCACCGCGTCGCCCACGCTCACCAGACGGGCCGGGAAGCGGTTCACCTCGGTGAAGTGCCGCCGCCGGCTCTCGGCCTGGTGGTAGGTCACCACATCGCTGGTGACGGCACCGGCGGTGACGGCGGCGAAGAACGGGGGCAGTTCGGCGCAGGCCGCGCGGAACTCGTCCACGGTCCGGCCGGGCCGGCTGTCCCCGTACCCCATCAGCATGACGAGCCACTGCCGGTCCTCGATCGCGTTCGCCGCCGCGACGGACACCCCGCCCGAGGGGAAGTCCGGCGTGAAGATCCCCAGGGCACAGGCCGTCTCCAGGTCGGCGAACTCCTCCGGCCGTTCGAAGAGGGCAGTGGCGTAGTTGATCGGGGCTTCGAGGCGCTCCAGCCGGGGATGGTCGTAGCCGCTCTCCCTGAGCCAGTTGGACAGCCTGCTGGAGCGCCCCATGGCGTCCACGACGAAGTCCGCCTCCAGCACGTCCGGGCCCCCGCCGGCCGGGACGTACCCCACACCGCTGACGGCGTCGTCGCGGTACCGCAGCCCGGTCGCCTGGCCGTGCAGGACGGACACATTGGGCAGCGACGTGACCCGGTCGCGGATCAGCGACTCCAGCAGAGGGCGTCCGATCGCGAGCAGGTGGTGGTCCTCGCCGTCATGCGCCTGCGGTACGCCGTTGAGGGCCGTGACCTGCTTGTCGGGACCGGCGAAGGAGGCGCCGCGGGCCTGCGCCTCCGCGGTGATCCCCGGCAGCCAGCGCTCCACCCACCGCTGACCGGCCGGCAGCAGCGTGTGCACCTGCCGGTCCTGGGGCACGCCGGTCCGTGACCCGGTCACCGTCGAGATGTCGTCGGTCTCGACGACCACGACCCGGCGGGCCCGGTCGGCGAGCACCCGCGCCGCCAGCAGCCCCGCGATGCTGCCGCCGAGCACACAGGCCGTGTCGAACAGCACGGGTACGCCGTCGGGCGGATCGGCCTGGACGAGCTTCTCGAAGAGCGCGATCACGGACTCGGTCATGGAACTGGCTCCCGTGGGTGAGGGCGGGGTGTGAGGACAGGACATGAGGACCGGCCACGAGGGCCGGACGTGCGGACAGGGCATGAGGACCGGCGCGCGGACAGGGCGTGAGCCCCGGGCGAGGTCACGTGCCGAACGCACCGCGCGAATCCCCGTGACGGCCAGTCTCGCCGTCGCCGCCCGTCCGGGTCTTGTGCCGTCCGGCCAGCTGCCCGGTACCTCCCTGCCAACCCCGCCGCCCCCGGTTCCCACGGGCGCGCCCCTTGGCGCCGCCCCGGCGCACCCGCCTACCCTGGCCGCGTGGAGAGCGGAGGCATATCTGCCTGGCGGATCGGCGGCGACGGGCCGCCCCTGGTCGACGTCCGCGTGCCCTACGCCGACGAGAACCGGAACCATGTGCTGGTCAGCGAATGGCGACGCCAGTCCAGCGACATGGTGCCGCCGCCCCCGCTGCTGCTGCCCCGGCGGAGCGAGGGGGCGTACCAGGTCCGCATCCGGGCCCAGCGGATGCTCGATCTCCAGGTCGAGGACCTGTCCAGCCACGCGATCTCCGGGAGCACCGGCGGCCGGGGCGGGCACCAGGGGGAGGGGATCGTCACGCACGTCACGTTCGGCGGCGAGTGGCGGTTCGCCGCGCGGGGCCGACCGGGCCACGAGGCCAGCGTGGGAGCCGGGACCCTGTGTATCCGCAACAACGTGGAGCCCTGGGACTTCGAGGTCGACCGGGGCACCCGTGCGCTGGCGGTGACCCTGCCCGCGAGCGCGCTCCGCTTCCCCGCGAACACCCTCTCCGTCAGCGCCGAACAGACCTCGCCCGCCGCGCGGTTGCTGCTCGCCCACCTCCGGCTGTTCGCGGAGACGGCCGACCTGCTCGCGCCCGCGTCCGCCGCGTCGGCGCGCGAGGCGGCGGTCGAACTGTTCCGGGGACTGCTGAACGAACAGGTCGTCGACGACGCGGAGTTCGCACCGGCGCTGCTCGCGGCGGCGACGGACTACATCGAGGACCGGCTGCTCGACGGCGACGACCTGAGCCCCCGGGACATCGCGGACGCGCTCCATGTGTCGCCGCGCACGCTCTACCGGGTGTTCGCCCAGCAGTCCGCCACGTCCTCGGTGATGGCGTACGTCCGTGAGCGGCGCCTGGAACGTGCCAGGGCGGAACTCGTCGCCACCCGGCTGACCGTCTCCGAACTGGCCGCCCGCTGGCGCTTCGCCGACAGCAGCCATTTCGTCAAGGCGTACCGCAAGCACTTCGGCGAGACCCCGACGGCGACCCGGCGCGGCTGACGGCCGACGGTCGACGGCTGAACGGCCTGAGCGCGGCGCACACGCGCCGCGCTCAGGAGGTAACCGAGGCCAGGGATGTCAGCCAAGGGGCTTGGCAGCACCGGGAGTTCAGCCGAAGGGCCCGGCGGCGCCGGGAGTCGTCACTCCTCGACCGTCAGCCCCTTGCGCAGCCGCACCAGGGTCCGGGTCAGCAGCCGCGAGACGTGCATCTGCGAGATGCCGAGCTCGTCGCCGATCTCGGACTGGGTCATGCCCGCCACGAAGCGCAGCGAGAGGATCTGCCGGTCCCGGGACGGAAGCGCGGCGATCAGCGGCTTGAGCGACTCGACGTACTCGATGCCCTCGATGCCGTGGTCCTCGTAGCCGATGCGGTCCGCGAGGGCGCCCTCGGCGTCGTCCTCCTCGGGCTGGGCGTCCAGCGAGGAGGCGGTGTACGCGTTCGACGCGGCCATGCCCTCGACGACCTCGTCCTTGGAGAGGCCGAGCCGCTCCGCGAGTTCGCCGACCGTGGGCGACCGGTCGAGCTTCTGGGCCAGCTCGTCGCCGGCCTTGGCCAGGTCGAGCCGGAGTTCCTGCAGCCTGCGCGGTACGCGTACGGACCACGAGGTGTCACGGAAGAAACGCTTGATCTCGCCGACGATGGTCGGCATGGCGAAGGTCGGGAACTCGACGCCCCTGGAGAGCTCGAAGCGGTCGATCGCCTTGATCAGGCCGATCGTGCCGACCTGGATGACGTCCTCCATCGGCTCGCTGCGGGAGCGGAAGCGGGAGGCGGCGAACTTGACCAGCGCGAGGTTGAGCTCGACGAGCGTGTTGCGGACGTAGGAGTAGTCGTGGGTGCCCTCTTCGAGGGATTCGAGGCGCGCGAAGAGCGTCTTGGAGAGCGCTCGTGCGTCGACCGGCCCCACCTCGTCGAACGGGGGGATCTCCGGAAGCCCGGCGAGTACATCCGTGTCGGTGCTCTCGATGGGATCCAGATGTTCCTGTTCCGGAAGGGGTGTCGACGTCGCCTGTGGGGTGTGCGGTGCGTCGAGCCGGGGTGACATGATGTCCTCCATCGTTCTCGGCATATGGCTGCCGAAGCCAGTGCGTGCACTGCGGTGTGCGGCGCCTCCAAAGCCGGCCGTGTCGGTTACGTACCTCTAGCCCTATCCGGTTTCCCACGCCCGCCGCAAGTGCTTTCTATGGCGATATGTCCGCTTTCAGGCGGTTGTTCAGGTGTCGGAGAGTGTGAGGAAGGCGTAGTGTTCGAGGGCATCAGTCAGCAGCCCACCACGTCGGGAGAGAAGACGGCATGGACCGCGGGACGGTCGGCAGCGCACAGTCTGGTCGGCTACTGGTCGAGGTGCGGGAAGAGGGCCGCAGCGCCGTCGTGACGGCGGCGGGTGAGCTGGATCACCACACCGCCGATCTGTTGCGCGAGCCGCTGGAGGACTGCCTCGACAAGGGATTCAACCGGCTCGTCGTGGACTGTTCACGACTGGAGTTCTGCGACTCCACCGGTCTCAACGTGCTGCTCGGCGCCCGGCTCAAGGCCGAGGCCGCCGGGGGTGGGGTGCATCTCGCCGCGATGCTGCCGGTGGTGGCGCGCGTCTTCGAGATCACCGGTGCGGACGCGGTCTTCACCGTGCACGACACCCTCGAAGCGGCCCTGGCCGGCGAGGCGGGCTGAGACGCGTGCGGGACACCGGCGGCCCGGCGCGGGCGTTCCTGTCGGCGGGGGACTTTCCGGGCGTTACGCGTTCCGCGTCGCATCAGGGGGTGTTCCGCCGGTTCCGTCGGGCAGGAGACATCCTGAACATGGTCTGCGGGCACAGTGACGGATCGGCCGTCGATGTACGTACTGACTTCTGAATCGTGAACTGGTGAATCGGTGAGGTGAAGCGCTGATGAGCACCACCCGGCCTTACCCGCCGGGCGACCGCGGCCCGGAGCCCAGCGGCGCTTCCGGGGCGTCCGACGGGGGCGTGACGGCGGCGACCGGGGGAGATGGGGATGCGGCCGTGCCGCCGGGTGCGGCTGCCGCGGCCCCGGTGGGCCGGCAGGTCCGCACGCTGAACTTCGACGGCGCGAGCGGCGTCGTACCGCTCGCCCGTGACTTCGCCCGCCAGGCGCTGTACGAGTGGGGCTGGCTGCCCGCCGCCTCGGCCGACCGGCGGGCCACCGCGGAGGACGTGCTGCTCGTCGTCTCCGAGCTGGTCACCAACGCCTGTCTGCACGCGGAGGGTCCCGACGAGCTCTGGATCAGCGGCGACAACAAGGTGATCCGGGTCGAGGTCTCCGACCGCGGCACGGGCGAGCCGGCCCCCCGCACCCCGCACCGCGCGGGCCGCCCCGGCGGCCACGGCATGTTCATCGTGCAGCGGCTCTGCCTGGACTGGGGGGTCGTACGGACCCCCGGCACACCCGGCAAGAAGGTGTGGGCGGAGCTGGGCGCCCCGGCCTGACGCTCCCTCACCCAGGAGCACCCTCTCCACTCGAACCCCCTTCCGTGCGCGCCGGATCCCCACAACTCCGGCGCGCATCGTGTCTTCCTTCCTCACGACCCCGGGCGTACCTTGACGGCCGATCTGATGTGCCGTCAGGAATGAGGGGATCGTGTCGTACCACAAACGAACCGCCGCGCTCGCGTCCGTCGCGGCCCTGGCCGGCTCGGCGGTGCTGATGACCGCCCCCGCAGCCAGTGCCGACGTCGTCGACGTCAACTACCAGTGCAAGACGCCGATCGGTGACAAGAGTGCCGTCTCGCCCATCGACATCAAGGGCGTCAAGAGCGGCAGCGGCTACAAGATCACCATGTCCTGGCAGAAGGGCGTCTCCTCCAGCCCGGTCGAGCTGGGCAAGGGCGCGATGAACCCGAGCGCCACCATCAAACTGGGCGGCGCCGACAGCGGGACGATGAACGTCACCGGACCCGCCAACCAGGCCGCCATCCCCGCCAACACCCCCATAAAGATCAACGACTTGACGGGGACGTACACCCCGAAGGCCACCGGGAAGGTCACCTTCACCCCGGCGATCCTCACCATCAAGGCGCTCGGCACCACGACCACGTGCACGCCGTCGGGCAGCCCGGGCGCCGCGCTGACCCTCGACGTGACGGCCTCGGGAGGATCCGCCACCGGCGGCACCTCCCAGAGCGGTACGGACTCGGGCGGCTCGTCCCTCCCGCAGACCGGCCCGGACGACTCCGCCATCGCCCTCGGCACCCTCGGCGGCACCGTGCTGCTCGCGGGCGCGGCGGGCGCGCTGTGGCTGACCAGGCGGGGCCAGGCGGTACGCCGCTGACGACACCGTCCGTACGACCGCTGGAGCCGCCGGATGCGTGTCCTGTTCCTGTCCGCTTTGCTGCTGCTGGCCGCCGCCTCGCCGGCGACCGCCGCCGAGGGCTGGTCCCTCGCGCCCGCCGGCGGCTCCCGCCCCGCCTTCTACGCCGAGGGCGAGCCCGGCACGCCCCTGCGGGACACCGTGTCGGTGACCAACCGCGGTCAACGGCCCCTCACCGTACGGCTGTCCGGCACGGGCACCGGCCTGCGGATCGCCTTCGCCGAGAGCCGGGTACGGGTGCCCGCCCGCACCCGCGCCGACATCCCCTTCACGGTGACCGCCACCGGCGACCGCACCGGCGAGCTCGTCGCCCGCGACCAGGACGGCCGACGCGCCACGGTCCCGCTCCGCCTGCGCACGGCCGCCCCGACCCTGTCCGCGCTGACCGTCGAACACGTCACCGTGCACCCCGACCACATCGCGTACGAGCTGGTCAACCGCGGTACGACCGTGCTGGTGCCGCGCCTTGCCGTGCACGCGGACGGCATCCTCGGCCCGGTCCTGGACCGCGCCGCCCGCACCCTGCCCGTCCACCTCCGCCCCGGCGAGCGCCTCGACCTCAACGAACCCTGGCCCGACCGCCCCGCCCTGGACGCGGTCGACGTCCGCCTCACGGCGACGGCGGCCGACGGAGCCCACGACACCGCACACGCCTCGGCCCGGTTCGTGCCGTGGAGCGCGGTGGCGGGGGTCGCGGGCGCGGTGACGGCCGGGGTCGCCCTGATGGTCGTACGACATCGCAGGCGGCGGGCGCGGGCGGACGGCGGGGTGGCTCAACCCTCGCGTACGGAAGTCGAGTTGACGGGAGCGGTGATGTGAGCGGCAAGGTTCGGACATCTGGGCCGAAGGGTCGGACATCCGCGCTGGTCGCGGTGCTCGCGCTGCTTCTGCTGCCCTTGGCGGGCACGGCCGCGGCGGCGGACGGGCCGGTCGTGAAGCTGTCCAAGTCCCAGGCGGGGACCGGTGGTTCGATCACCGTCAGCGGCAGCGGCTGGCGGGCGAACGCGCTGCTGATGGTGCTGATCTGCGGCCAGGCCACGCCCGCCCGGGGTGTCGTCGGCGGCACCAACTCCTGTGCCAACAGCGACGGTCGGGCCGTCACCACCGATGCCGAGGGGGCCTTCAGCAAGAAACTTCCGGTCGCCGAACCGCCCGTGCCGTGCCCGTGCGTGGTGCACGTGGCGACCGTGACCGGGGCGAAGGCGCAGGCCGACGCGGTCCTCCAAGTCGCGGGCCACGCCGTCGAACCGTTGCCCGCCGAGACCGCCGGCGGCCGGCTCTCGGTCCTCACCGACACTCGCCTCGACGGCTCCAGCGGGCTGCTCACCTGGTTCGGCGCCCCGCCCTCGCGGACCCTCGACTTCACCGTCGGCAATGTCGGCACCGCCGCGGTCAAGAACCCCGTCTTCCAAGTCGGCACCTCCCACGGCGTGTTCGCCCCGCAGTGGGAGGAGCAGGAGTGGCGCGGCACGATCGGGCCGGGCGGGAAGGCGCGCATCGAACTCCCCGTCGACCTGGCCGCGGGCGCGCACGGCGACTACACCGTCTCGCTCAAGTACAGCGGGAAGGTGCTGGCCGAACAGCCGTGGGGCGTGGGCCGGCCGTGGGGCGTGACGGTGTTCTGGATCCTGGTCTGCGTGGTCGTGCCGGCCGCACTGTTCCGTATCGGCATGGCGGTCGTCGACCGGGTCCGCCCGCGCCGCGCGGGCGGCCTGCGCCACCGCGGTCTGCGCCTGCCCGAACTCGCCCTCCGCCGCCCGAAGTTCACGATCACCAGGGCGCCCGCCGAGGCGCCCCCCGTCGCTTCGACCCTGCCGTGGTTCACCCCGGACTCCGATCCGGGCACGGCCGGTCGGCTCTCCGCACCGCACGACTCCAGTCAGCCGAGTCCGTCGACTCCCACGGGTCCGACGACTCCCACCAGGAAGGGACCCACGTGAGACAGCCGAGGAGAGTCACACCGGCCCGGAGAGCGGGGGCGGCGGGCGCCGCCCTGGCCCTGTGTTCGGCCGGCGTCCTATTGGGCATGGCCGCCGCGCCCGCGCAGGCCGCCGAGGTGTCGTACGCCACCCACTGCGTACCGCCCGCCGGCATCGACCCGGTGGACGGCACCACGAAGGTCGAGATCACCGCGCCGGCCACCGCGAAGGTCGGCGACACCGTGGACATCGTGTGGAAGTTCACGCAGGCCGCGTCCAAGAACCCCGACATCATCGACCTGCCCGCGAACTCGGTGCAGCCCTCGGGCACGCTCAAGGCGACGGGCGCGCAGACCGCGTCGATCGCTCTTCAGGGCCCGCGCGAGAACCCGGCCATCCCCAAGGGCGCGGCCATGGTCCTGTCGGACATGAAGGGCAGCCTGAAACTGACGACGGCCGGGTCGGTCACCCTGACGCCGGACGCGTACACGGTCAACGCCCTGGGCACGAACACCCAGTGCGCGCCGACGGTGACGGTGCCTCCGGCGGCGACGATCACGGTGACGGCGGGGAGCGGCGGCGGCACGGACACACCGACGCCGACGGACACGCCGACGGAGACGCCCACCGACACACCGACCGCCTCGGACACGCCCTCCACCACCCCCAGCGAGAGCGACGGCACCGGCGGGCAGACCGACTTCACCGGCAAGGAGGTCGACATCCCGTACACCTGCCAGTCGCCCCTCGGTGAGAAGAAGGCGACCTCGCCGATCCAGATCAACGCCAAGAAGGACGGCGGCGACTTCGACCTCACGGTCCAGTTCAAGAAGTCGGTGATGGACAGCCCGGCCGACATCCCGGCGGGCTCGGTCAAGCCGTCGATGGACGTGGTCGTGGGCGGCGCGGACTCGGGCTCGGTGCACGTGGAGGGCCCCCTGAACGCGGACGCGATCAAGACCGGCGACCCCATCGCGATCCCCGACCTCACCGGCACCTACAAGCCGGGCGCGAGCGGCTCCTCCACCCTCTCCCCGGGCATCCTCACCATCGAGGCCCTCGGCACGACCACCACCTGCACCCCGGACGAGACAGCGGTCTCCCTGACCCTGGACACGACGGAACAGGCGAGCGGGGTATCGGGCGGTTCGTCGACTTCAGGCGGCAGCACGTCGTCCGGTACGTCGACGTCGACAAGCGGAGGCCTGGCGGCAACGGGCACGGACGACCACGGCGCGCTGAAGGCACTGGGGTTGGTGTCGGGGACGGCGATCCTGCTGGGCGGGGCCGTCTTCACGTTCATGCCGGGCAGGAGAAGGACCAGGTAAGAGTGGAGGACCTGGTGAAGGCGGAGGGCCACCGCATCCGGCAAGGATGCGGTGGCCCCTCGTAGACCATCGAGGACTTCTGGACGTGACGTACGTCAGTGCACGTCGCCCATCAGTTCGCGGACCTTCCTTCGGTACATCCACACCGCCGCGCCCGCGATCACCGCGAGCACCGCCTCCAGGGCCACGATGCCCGTCTTGTTGAGGTCGACGCCCGCGATGGAGAGCAGGCCCGTCGTGGCGTCGCCGGCAGTGACCGCGAGGAACCAGACGCCCATCATCTGGGAGGCGTACTTCGCCGGGGCCATCTTCGTGGTGACCGAGAGACCGACCGGGGAGAGGGTCAGTTCGCCGACGGTCTGGACGAAGTAGATGCCGACCAGCCAGAGAGCCGCCGCCTTGTGGCCGCCGTCCGCGATGCCCAGCGGGGCCAGGAAGAGGAAGAAGGACGCGCCGATCAGGACCAGGCCCATCGCGAACTTGGTCGCCGTGCTCGGCTCCTTGCCGCGCCGGGCCAGCGCCAGCCACGCCCAGGCGAAGACCGGCGCGAGCGCCATGATCATGACCGGGTTGACCGACTGGTACCAGGAGACCGGGAACTCCCAGCCGAAGATCGTGTTGTCGGCGGAGGAGTCCGCGAACAGGGACACGGTCGAGCCGCCCTGGTCGTAGATCATCCAGAACACGGCCGCGGCCACGAAGAACCAGATGTACGCGGACATCTTCGACTGCTCGGCGCGGTCGAGGTCCTTGTCCCGCTTGATCCGGGCGATGACCAGCACCGGGATGACCAGCCCTGCCACGGTGATCGGGACCAGCAGCCAGTTCAGGGTGTAGTGGCCGGAGAAGCCGACGACCGCGTAGAAGACGATCGCGACGGCCGCCCAGAAGCCCGCCTTGCGCAGCGTGGCCGTCTTCTCCTCGGCGGACATCGGCGTGGGGACGATGTCCGAGCGCGAGCTGAGGTGCCGGGTGCCGAGCAGGAACTGGGCCAGACCCAGCGCCATGCCGAGCGCGGCGAGCGCGAAGCCCAGGTGCCAGTTGACGTTCTCGCCGACGGTGCCGATCACCAGCGGCGCGGCGAACGCGCCCACGTTGATGCCGATGTAGAAGACCGTGAAGCCACCGTCGCGGCGCGGGTCGTCCGGGCCGTCGTAGAGGTGGCCGACCATCGTGGAGATGTTGGCCTTCAGCAGGCCCGAGCCGATCGCGACCAGGCCGAGACCGCCGTAGAAGGTGCCCGCGCTCGGCAGGGCCAGAGTGAGGTGGCCGAGCATGATGATCACGCCGGCGACCGCGACCGTCTTGCGGGGGCCCAGGACCCGGTCCGCGAACCAGCCGCCCGGCAGGGCGAGCAGGTACACGAGCGAGAGGTACACCGAGTAGATCGCGGTCGCGGTGGCCGCGCTCAGGTGCAGGCCGCCCGGGGCGACCAGGTACAGCGGGAGCAGGGCTTTCATGCCGTAGTAGGAGAAGCGCTCCCACATCTCGGTCATGAAGAGAGTGGCCAGTCCGCGGGGGTGGCCGAAGAAGGTCTGCTCGGAACCGGGGGTGCCCGGAGTCACCGAGTCCTTCGTCAGGCTGGACGCCATGGGTCGATCCTTGCTGCTGGGGTCACGCGCGCATTTCTTTCGAGGCCGGTGAGAGCCGGCCCGCACACAAAAGAGACCTTCAGCGTCAATTCCTCGCCAAAGGTCCCCACGGTGCCACACGCGTCCGATCACCATACGGCAGGACACTGCCGGATATGGAAGGACTTGAGACACGGATCACAGGCGCTGGAGGAACCGCAAGCCTGTTTCCAAGGTCCCTCCCACAATCGCATCCCACAGACAGAGGTTCGCACCAGAACGCCCAAAGGTAAGAATCATGGGGGCCGATCACACCCCAGCTCAGGTAAAGAGCGGTCTACCATCACCTCATGACCCGTGTACTGCTCGCCGAGGACGACGCGTCCATCTCGGAGCCGCTGGCCCGCGCCCTGCGCCGGGAAGGCTATGAGGTCGAGGTGCGTGAGGACGGCCCCACCGCGCTCGACGCCGGGATCCAGGGCGGCATCGACCTGGTCGTGCTCGACCTCGGTCTGCCTGGCATGGACGGCCTGGAGGTCGCCCGCCGCCTGCGCGCCGAGGGGCACGCCGTGCCCATTCTCATCCTGACCGCGCGTGCCGACGAGGTGGACACCGTCGTCGGCCTCGACGCCGGCGCGGACGACTACGTCACCAAGCCGTTCCGGCTGGCCGAGCTGCTGGCGCGGGTGCGGGCGCTGCTTCGGCGCGGGGCGGCGGAGCCGGCGCAGCCGCCGGCGACGCACGGCGTGCGCATCGACGTGGAGTCGCACCGGGCGTGGATGGGCGACGAGGAACTCCAGCTCACCGCCAAGGAGTTCGATCTGCTTCGGGTGCTCGTGCGGGACGCCGGCCGCGTGGTGACTCGGGACCAGTTGATGCGGGAGGTTTGGGACACGACGTGGTGGTCGTCGACCAAGACGCTCGACATGCATATCTCCTGGCTGCGGAAGAAGCTCGGGGATGATGCGGCGAACCCGCGGTACATCGCCACGGTGCGTGGGGTCGGGTTCCGGTTCGAGAAGAGCTAGCGCCTGCTCGCCGTAGGGCCGATGCGACGATGGCGAGTGCGGGTAGTTCGTGGCTGGTCGCGCAGTTCCCCGCGCCCCTACGGGGCGCTGAAGTCACCGCCCGGAGGAGTTCGTGCGCCGTCGTTTGATCCAGTCCACCTTGGCTGTCGTGCTCGTCGTGATCGCCGTCTTCGGGGTGTCCCTCGTCATCGTCGAGACGCGGACCATCAGCAACAGCGCGCAGGAGCGGGTGAGTTCCGAGGCGCAGCGGCTGGCGAGCATCGTGGACAGTCGGCTGATCGGGGCCGGGACCGTGAATGCCGAGGTGCTGCGGAGCCAGGTGGCGCAGGATCGGTTCGCCGTGATCCGGATCCCGGGTGAGCCGGTCATCGAGGTCGGTACGCGGCCCGAGGGCGAGGTCATCCGCGGGCATGCCAAGGGCGAGGAGGGCGAGACCGTCGTCGTCGAGGAGCCTCGCTCGACCGTCACCCGCGAGGTCGGCCGGACGCTGCTGATCATCGGCCTGGTCGCGCTGCTCGCGGTGGTCGCCGCCGTACTGCTGGCGATCCGCCAGGCCAACCGGCTCGCCTCCCCGCTCACCGACCTCGCCGAGACCGCCGAACGCCTAGGCTCCGGCGACCCGCGCCCCCGCCACAAGCGCTACAGCGTCCCCGAGCTGGACCGGGTCGCCGACGTCCTGGACGCCTCCGCCGAGCGCATCGCCCGCATGCTCACCGCCGAGCGCAGGCTGGCCGCCGACGCCTCGCACCAGTTGCGTACGCCGCTGACGGCGCTGTCGATGCGGCTGGAGGAGATCACCCTCACCGACGACCCGGACACGGTGAAGGAGGAGGCCAACGTCGCTCTCACCCAGGTCGAGCGGCTCACGGACGTGGTGGAGCGGCTGCTGACCAACTCCCGCGACCCGCGCACCGGCAACGCCGTCTCCTTCGACCTCGACGAGGTCATCCAGCAGCAGCTCGCCGAGTGGCGCCCGGCCTACCGCAGCTCGGGCCGCGCGATCGTCAGCTCCGGCAAGCGGCATCTGCAGGCCGTGGGCACGCCGGGCGCGGTGGCGCAGGTGCTGGCGGCGCTGATCGAGAACTCGCTCATGCACGGCGGCGGCACGGTCGCGCTGCGCACCCGTGTGGTCGGCAACCAGGCCGTCGTCGAGGTGACGGACGAGGGACCGGGGGTGCCCGCCGATCTGGGGGCGCGGATCTTCGAGCGGACCATCAGCGGCCGTAACTCCACGGGCATCGGCCTCGCGGTCGCCCGTGACCTCGCGGAGGCCGACGGAGGGCGCCTGGAGATGCTCCAGACCAAGCCCCCGGTCTTCGGCCTGTTCCTCTCCCGCAACCCCCTCAAGCGCCCCCTGGACCCGGACGACGACGAGCCGACGACGGTCCGCTAGAGGTCTGGGAAGTGCTTCAGCTGGCGCGCTGCTCCACAGCGGGCCGTACCGCGGTCTCCGCCTCTTCCAGGAACGATTCGGCGCTCGCCACGGCCTCACGGGCCGGCAGTGCGCGGAACACCCAGGAGCGGTAGGACCAGAAGCGGAAGAGGGTGGCGATGCCGATGCCGAGGAACTTGAAGATGTTGCTCTGCAGCGGGCTGTCCCAGCCGAAGCCGTAGGTCGCCGCGTACAGGACGCCGTTCTCGATCACCAGGCCGACCGCGCTGAACAGCAGGAACAGCGTCAGTTCCTTCGTCCGCCCGCCCTTGTCGCGGTCGCGGTAGGTGAAGTACCGGAAGCCGATGTAGTTGAAGACGATCGCCACGACGGTGGCTATGACGCTCGCGCGGACCACCTGGAGATCGGTGGAGTGCCGCATGAGGTTGAACACGCCGAGGTTGACGAGAAGCCCCGCGCCGCCCACCGCGCCGAACTTGGCGGCCTCGTGTACGAGCCTTCGCAGCCCGGAGGAACCACGTCCCATGGTCGTGCAGGCCCCCGTCCGGTCGGTTTCGTCAACCCAGCCATGCTAACCACCCCCTGTTCGTAATCTCCTGTGTACGAGCTCACAGCTGGGGAACAGGTTGGGAAGAGCTGCGGAAATGCAAGGGAAAAGCCGGGTAAGAGCCGAGGGAACGGTGGAGAGAACGGCCGGAAATCGGCGGCGCCGGTCCGGCCGATACCCTAGGAGCGTGACGTTCCCGGTAGTCGGCATGGTCGGCGGTGGCCAGCTCGCTCGTATGACACACGAGGCAGGCATCCCGCTCGGCATCAGGTTCAAGCTCCTCAGTGACACCCCTCAGGATTCCGCGGCGCAGGTCGTCGGCGATGTCGTCATCGGCGACTATCGCGACCTCGACACGCTGCGTGACTTCGCGCGGGGCTGCGATGTGATCACCTTCGATCACGAACACGTACCCGTCGAGCATCTACGAGCCCTGGAGGCGGACGGCATCCCCGTGCGCCCCGGCCCCGACGCGCTCGTGCACGCCCACGACAAGGGCGTGATGCGGGCCCGGCTCGACGCGATCGGGGTGCCGTGCCCACGGCACCGGATCGTGGCCGACCCGGCCGATGTCGCCGCCTTCGCGGCGGAAGGCGTGCCTGAGGGCGCTGAGGGCGACGGCTTCCCGGTCGTCCTCAAGACCGTCCGCGGCGGCTACGACGGCAAGGGCGTGTGGGTCGTCGGGTCCGTTGCGGAGGCCGAGGCGCCCTTCCGCGCGGGTGTGCCCGTCCTCGCCGAGGAGAAGGTCGACTACGTCCGCGAGCTCGCCGCCAACGTCGTCCGCTCCCCGCACGGCCAGGCCGTCGCCTACCCGGTCGTCGAGTCCCAGCAGGTGGACGGCGTCTGCGACACGGTCATCGCGCCCGCCCCCGACCTCGACGAGTCCCTCGCCCTCGCGGCCGAGGAGCTGGCCCTGCGCATCGCCAAGGAACTGGACGTCGTCGGCCACCTCGCCGTCGAGCTCTTCCAGACCCGCGACGGCCGCATCCTCGTCAACGAACTGGCCATGCGCCCGCACAACTCGGGCCACTGGACCCAGGACGGCGCGATCACCAGCCAGTTCGCCAACCACGTCCGCGCGGTCCTCGACCTCCCCCTCGGCGACCCGCGCCCGCGCGCCCGGTGGACCGTCATGGTCAATGTCCTGGGCGGCGACTACCCGGACATGTACTCCGCGTACCTGCACTGCATGGCCCGCGACCCCAAGCTCAAGATCCACATGTACGGCAAGGACGTGAAGCCCGGCCGCAAGGTCGGTCACGTCAACACCTATGGCGACGACCTGGACGAGGTGCTGGAGCGCGCCCGTCACGCCGCCGGCTACCTGAGAGGCACGATCACCGAATGAGCCCCGTTGCAGGACCCGTCGTAGGCATCGTCATGGGGTCGGACTCCGACTGGCCCGTCATGGAGGCCGCCGCCAAGGCCCTCGACGAGTTCGAGATCGGGTACGAGGTCGACGTCGTCTCCGCGCACCGCATGCCGCGCGAGATGATCACGTACGGCGAGCGGGCCGACGGCCGCGGCCTCAAGGTGATCATCGCGGGCGCGGGCGGCGCCGCCCACCTGCCCGGCATGCTCGCCTCGGTGACCCCGCTGCCGGTGATCGGCGTCCCCGTGCCGCTGAAGTACCTCGACGGCATGGACTCCCTGCTCTCCATCGTGCAGATGCCGGCCGGCGTCCCCGTCGCGACCGTCTCGGTCGCCGGCGCCCGCAACGCCGGTCTCCTCGCCGCCCGCATCCTCGCCACCCACGACGAGGAACTCCTCGGCCGCATGCGGGACTTCCAGCAGGAACTGAACGACCAGGCCACCGAGAAGGGCAAACGCCTGCGCGCCAAGGTCGAGGGCGGCGGCAACGGCGGCTTCGGATTCGGCAAGTGACGGCGATGACGTCCCTCGAAGAAGCCCGGTCCCTGCTCGCCGAGTTCCCCGTCGTCGACGGGCACAACGACCTGCCCTGGGCGCTGCGCAAGCAGGTCGGCTACGACCTGGACTCCCGTGACATCGCCGCGCACCAGAACGCCCACCTGCACACCGACCTCCCGCGGCTGCGCGAGGGCGGGGTCGGGGCGCAGTACTGGTCGGTGTACGTCCCCTCCGACCAGCCCGAGCCGGTCGCCGCGACGCTGGAACAGATCGACTGTGTACGGCAGTTGCTGGCCCGCTATCCGGCCGACCTGGCGCCCGCGCTGACCGCGGCGGACATGGAGGCGGCGCGCGGGGAGGGCCGTATCGCCTCCCTGATGGGTGCGGAGGGCGGGCACTCCATCGCCAACTCCCTCGGCACACTGCGGGGGTTGTACGCCCTCGGCGTGCGCTACATGACGCTCACCCACAACGACAACGTGCCGTGGGCGGACTCGGCGACGGACGAGCCCGGCGTGGGCGGTCTCTCGGAGTTCGGCCGTGCGGTCGTGCGGGAGATGAACCGGGAGGGCATGCTCGTCGACCTCTCGCACGTGGCGGCGACGACCATGCGGGACGCGCTGGACGCGACCTCGGCGCCGGTGATCTTCTCCCACTCCTCCTCGCGGGCCGTCTGCGACCACCCCCGCAACATCCCGGACGACGTCCTGGAGCGGCTGCCCGCGAACGGGGGCGTGGCGATGGTGACGTTCGTACCGAAGTTCGTGCTCCAGGCGGCCGTGGACTGGACGGCCGCCGCCGACGCGAACCTGCGTGCCCACGGACTGCACCACCTCGACACCAGCCCCGAGGCGATGAAGCTCCACCGCGCCTTCGAGGAGCGCACTCCCCGGCCGGTCGCCACGGTCTCGACCGTCGCCGACCACCTCGACCACATGCGCGAGGTAGCGGGCGTCGACCACCTCGGCATCGGCGGCGACTACGACGGCACGGCCTTCACCCCTGACGGCCTGAACGACGTCTCCGGCTACCCCAACCTCATCGCGGAACTGCTGGACCGCGGCTGGTCGAAGTCCGACCTTGCCAAGGTGACCTGGCAGAACTCGGTACGGGTGCTGGGCGCGGCGGAGGACGTGGCGCGCGAGCTCCAGGCGACGCGGGGCCCGTCCAACGCCACGATCGAGGCGCTCGACGGCTGAGCCGGGTCGGCGGGGCGAGAAGGGCGAGGGGGCGGCGGGTCGCTGAACCGGCCGACCCCCGAACGCCCCACCCACCAGGAAGGCCTCCGGCCCCCGTGCGACGGTGACCGTACCCCCACCGGGACTTTCACGACGTACGGAGCCCGCCATGGCAGACCTCCAGGACGAACTGCACCCCACCACCGAGGTGGGCGCGCTCGACGACCTCCCGGACCCCTTCGAGCCCGGCGAGCCGTACACCCCCGTCTCCGATCCGGACACCGCGCCCCTGGAGCGCGCCCACGCCATCCTCGCCGCCCACCCCGTCGCCGACGGCTACAGCGGACTGCCGTGGGCCCTTCGCCACATGCCCTGGTTCGACCTGGAGCTCGGCGAGAGCGCGGTCGACACGGACGTGCCGCGGCTGCGCGAAGGGCATGTCGGCGCGCTGTTCTGGTCCCTGCACCTGCCCGAGGGGCTGGCCGGGGACCGGGCGGTCGGCGCCACCCTGGAACAGCTGGACCTCGTGAAGACCGTCGTCCACGGCCACCCCGAGGGTCTGCGGCTGGCCCGCACCGCCGGGGAGACCACCGACGCCCGGCACTGCGGCCGGGTCGCCGTGCTGCTGGGGCCCGCCGGCGCCTCGGCCCTCGGCGACTCCCTCGGCATCCTGCGCGCCCTGCACGCCCTGGGCCTGCGCGTCCTCACCCTGTCCGGCGCGTCCTGGGCGAGCGAGGCGGGGCTGACCCGGTTCGGCGAGGAGGTGGTACGGGAGATGAACCGGCTCGGCGTGCTCGCCGACGTCTCCGGCGCCTCCGAGGAGACCGCCCGCCGCGCCTTCGCCGTCTCCAAGGCGCCGGTCGTGTGCACCCGCTCCGCCGCCCGCGCGCTGCGCCCGCACCCGTCCAACCTCCCCGACGGACTGCTCGCCGCGCTGGGCGCCGCCAAGGGGCTGTGCATGGTGCCGCTCACCGCCGAGCAGACCGGGCCGTCCGTCCGCGACGTGGCCGACCACCTCGACCACGTGCGCGAGGTCGCGGGGCCGGAGTGCGTCGCCCTGTCCGGGACCTACGACGCCGGCACCGCGCACCCGCAGGACCTCGGCGACGCCTCCTGCTACCCGTACCTCATCGCCGAGCTCCTGCACCGCGGCTGGACCGAGTCCGACATCGCCCTGCTCACCTGGGGCAACGTCCAACGCGTCCTGCGCGGCGCCGACTTCACCGCCCGCGCGGCCCAGCAGCGCCGGGAGCCGTCGACGGCGAAGATCGCCGAGCTGGACGGTTAGTCAGGGATTGTGGGCCGGCCGCGGGTTCTCGATCCGGCAGAGGCAGAACGGGTGCCCGGCCGGATCGGCGTACACCTGGAAGTCCTTCTCCTCGCGGTCCTCCAGGTCCAGCGGCCGGGCACCCAGCGCCATGACCCGCTCGTGCGCCGCGTCGAACTCCGCCCAGGTGGGGCCGGCGTCGAGGTCGAGGTGGAACTGCTGGCCGTTGTCGCCCTCGCGCGGCCAGGGCGGGGGCCGGTGACCGAGGTCCTGGCTGAAGGCGAGGCGCGGTACGCCGGGTGCCTCCAGGACGACCCAGTCCTCGTCCTCCACGCGGGGCGTGCCGCCCAGGATCGCCGAGTAGAACTCGGCCAGTGCGCGCGGGTCGGGGCAGTCGAGCACGACGGAACGGAAACGGGCCACGGGCATGACGGGTGCCTCCTGGTCGACGGTCGGTTCAGCGGGCCTTGGAGCCTCTTCTCAGCAGGCGCAGAGGCAGAACGGGTGCCCCGCCGGGTCGGCGTACACACGGAAGGTCCGCGTGTGGTCGTCGGCGTCCAGTGCCTTCGCGCCGAGCGCCAGCACGTCCGCCTCCGCCGCGTCCAGGTCCTCGACCGTGAGGTCGATGTGGAACTGCTGGGAGTGATCCGGGGCGGGCCACTTCGGCGGTACGAACCCCGGGGCCTCCTGGAACGCCAGCGACTGCCCGTCGGGCACCTTCAGGTCCACCCAGTCTCCCTCGCCCTCGACGGTGCCGCCCAGGATCTCGGCGTAGAAGCCGGCGAGCGCGCGGGGGTCGGGACAGTCCAGGACGACGGCGCCCAGCTTGGCGATGGCCATGACTACTCCTCCTAGTTACCTGTAGAGCCAGTTACCTGTAGAGAGGTGGAAGCGGTAACGGTTACTGCATGCTCCCGTATTGGAGGTAACGTCGCAAGCATGAGGTCGCAGGTATGAGTGAGAGAGTTCCGGCGCCGGGCGGCCTGGTCCTGGTCCAGGGTCTGGTGAACACGCTGGACATCGAGGACGGCGTCGACGGACTCGACACGGCGGACGGCCGGGCGCGCTTCGGACTCGCGGCGGACGAGGTGCCCGCGGCCCGTGAACTGCGTGAGTCCCTGCGCGTCGCCCTGCTCGCCCACGCGGGCCACCCGCCGCACCGCGAGGTCACCCCGCTGGGCGTCCTGCTGGGCGGGGCCCCGCTGCTCGTCGCGGTCGACGCGCACGACGGCTCCGCGCGCCTCACGCCCGCCGAGGACGAACCCCTGCTCTCCCGCGTCGCGGCGGCGATCGCCGACTCCCTCACGACCGGCACCTGGACCCGCCTCAAGGCCTGCGAGGCCCCGACCTGCCACTGGGCGTACTACGACCGCAGCCCGGCGGGCCGCGGCCGCTGGTGCTCGATGCAGGTGTGCGGGGCGCGGGCGAAGATGCGGCGGTACCGGGCGAAGTAGTTCCGGGCCGCCGGTCCCGGGTCCTGTGTCTCCGGTCTCGGGCCGAGTGGTTCCCCGCCTACGGGTGGTTCCGGTGGTGCAGAATGCAGCCAGACGCCGGTTCGGCCGACTGAGCCTCGGCCGAACCGGCGTCGCCTGTCCGACCGTCGAGTGCTGTGCCGCGGCGCGCTGTTACGCCGTCGGACGACCCATCGCCCGGTACGTCCAGCCCGCCTTGCGCCACAGTTCCGCGTCGAGGGCGTTGCGGCCGTCGAGGATCAGGCGGTGGGAGGCGACCGTGCCGAGGGCGGCGGGGTCGAGGTCGCGGAACTCCTGCCACTCGGTGAGGTGGAGTACGACGTCGGCGCCGCGGACCGCGTCCAGGGCCGTGTCGGCGTAGCCCAGGGTCGGGAAGAGGCGGCGGGCGTTGTTCATGCCCTTGGGGTCGTAGACCGTGACCTGGCCGCCCTGGAGGTGGATCTGCCCGGCGACGTTGAGCGCGGGGGAGTCCCGGACGTCGTCCGAGTCGGGCTTGAACGCGGCGCCGAGGACCCCGACCCGCTTGCCGAGGAAGGAACCGCCGCCGAGCGCCTCCCGGGTCAGCTCCACCATGCGGCCGCGCTGGCGCATGTTGATCGAGTCGATCTCGCGCAGGAAGGTCAGCGCCTGGTCCGCGCCCAGCTCACCGGCGCGGGCCATGAACGCCCGGATGTCCTTGGGCAGACAGCCGCCGCCGAAGCCGATGCCGGCCCGCAGGAACTTCTTCCCGATCCGGTCGTCGTAGCCGATCGCCTCGGCGAGCTTGGCCACGTCGCCGTCGGCCGCCTCGCAGACCTCCGCCATCGCGTTGATGAAGGAGATCTTGGTGGCGAGGAAGGAGTTCGCGGAGGTCTTCACCAGCTCGGCGGTGGGGAAGTCGGTGACCACGAACGGTGTCGCGTCGGACAGGGGTGTCGCGTACACCTCGCGCAGCAGCTTCTCCGCCCGCTCGCTGCGCACGCCGACCACGATCCGGTCGGGGTGCAGCGTGTCCTGGACGGCGAATCCCTCGCGCAGGAACTCCGGGTTCCAGGCCAGCTCGGCGTCCGCGCCCGCCGGCGCGTTCGCGGCGAGGTAGGCGGCGAGCCGGTCGGCCGAGCCGACGGGCACGGTGGACTTGCCGACGACCAGGGCGGGGCCGGTCAGGTGCGGCGCGAGAGAGGCGATCGCGGAGTCGACGTACGACATGTCGGCGGCGTACTCCCCGTGCCGCTGCGGGGTGTTCACGCAGACGAAGTGCACGTCACCGAAGGCCGCGACCTCGGCGAAGTCCATGGTGAAGCGGAGCCGCCCGCTCGATCCCTCGATGCCGGCCACGTGCTTGCGCAGCAGCTCCTCCAGACCGGGCTCGTACATCGGGACCTCGCCCCGCTTGAGCATCTCGATCTTCTCGGGCACGACGTCGAGGCCGAGCACCTCGAACCCGAGCTCGGCCATGGCCGCGGCGTGCGTGGCGCCGAGATAGCCGGTACCGATCACGGTGATCTTGAGGCTCATGGGGGGCTCCAGAGAGGTACGGCTGCTGCTGCGGTGCCCGAGCATAACCGGGGCGTGGAAAGGGCCTTCGACGGGCACCTTTCCCTCTGTCGCCAAGCTCACGTATGCGTCCCGTGGGCGGGCCCCTAAAATTTGAGTTACTTAACGGTAATTAGCACCGTCACCACAGTGCGTCAGAAGCGTCCTTGGAGCGTGAGAGACCTTGGCCGGATCGGCTGACTTCGACCTGTACCGCCCGTCCGAGGAGCACGACATGCTCCGCGACGCGATCCGTTCACTGGCCGAGGCGAAGATCGCGCCGTACGCCGCCGCGGTGGACGAGGAGGCCCGCTTCCCGCAGGAGGCCCTCGACGCCCTCGTGGCGAACGACCTGCACGCCGTGCACGTCCCCGAGGAGTACGGCGGCGGGGGCGCCGACGCGCTCGCCACGGTCATCGTGATCGAGGAGGTGGCCCGCGTCTGCGCGAGCTCCTCCCTCATCCCCGCGGTGAACAAGCTGGGCTCGCTCCCGGTCATCCTCTCCGGCTCCGAGGACCTGAAGAAGAAGTACATGACCCCGCTCGCCAAGGGCGACGGCATGTTCTCCTACGCCCTGTCCGAGCCGGACGCCGGTTCCGACGCGGCCGGCATGAAGACGAAGGCGGTCCGCGACGGCGACCACTACGTCCTCAACGGCGTCAAGCGCTGGATCACCAACGCGGGCGTCAGTGAGTACTACACGGTGATGGCCGTCACCGACCCCACCAAGCGCTCCAAGGGCATCAGCGCGTTCGTGGTCGAGAAGTCCGACCCGGGCGTCTCCTTCGGCGCCCCCGAGAAGAAGCTCGGCATCAAGGGCTCCCCGACCCGCGAGGTCTATCTCGACAACGTTCGCATCCCCGCCGACCGCATGATCGGCGAGGAGGGCACGGGCTTCGCGACGGCGATGAAGACGCTGGACCACACCCGCATCACCATCGCCGCCCAGGCCCTCGGCATCGCCCAGGGCGCCCTCGACTACGCCAAGGGCTATGTCCTGGAGCGCAAGCAGTTCGGCAAGCCGATCGCCGACTTCCAGGGCATCCAGTTCATGCTCGCCGACATGTCCATGAAGATCTCGGCCGCCCGCGCCCTGACCTACCAGGCCGCCGCCGCCTCCCAGCGCGTCGACGCCGACCTCACCTACCTCGGCGCCGCGGCCAAGTGCTTCGCGTCGGACGCGGCGATGGAGGTCACCACGGACGCGGTCCAGCTGCTCGGCGGGTACGGGTACACGCGGGACTACCCGGTGGAGCGCATGATGCGCGACGCGAAGATCACGCAGATCTACGAGGGCACGAACCAGGTCCAGCGCATCGTCATGGCACGGAACCTTCCGTAACAGTCGCGGAGGGGGCCGGCGAGAGCCGGTCCCCCCGTCAGTCGTCCAGGCCCTCCGCCGCCCGCTTCTCCCGCAGCTCCATGATCGCCCGGCGCCGCGCCAGGCGGTGCGTGCGGCGGATCTGGGCCTCCTGGTTGCGCCGCTCGTCGCGCTCGGTCTCCGGGATCACCTGCGGCACCGGACGCGGCCTGCCCTCCGCGTCCACGGCCGCGAAGACCAGGTAGGCCGAGCCGACCTGGGTGGCGGGCGTCGACTCGTTCCAGCGCTCGGCCAGGACCCGGACGCCGACCTCCATGGAGGTCCGCCCGGTCCAGTTGACCTGCGCCTTCACATGGACCAGGTCGCCGACGCGGACCGGCTCAAGGAACGCCATCTCGTCCATGGACGCGGTGACGGCGGGCCCGCCGCTGTGCCGGCCGGCCACCGCGCCCGCCGCGTCGTCGACCAGCTTCATGATCACGCCACCGTGCACGGTGCCCAACAGGTTGGTGTCGGCGTTGGTCATGATGTGGCTCAGCGTGGTCCGCGACGCCGAGGTGGGCTTGCCGGGGATGTCCGAGGTGTCCGGGGTCTCCGGAGTGTTCGACTCCGCGGCGGGGGCCAGATCTGTCATGACCGCCACCCTAGCTGTGGTGACTTCCGGGGACTTTGTGTCGGGTTGGCAACAGCAGTGCCCTGATTTTCCGACGACCCTTGTAAAGGACATGGCCGCGGACGGCACACTGGGCCCCATGAACGATTGGCCCGAGGAATGGTCCGACAACAACCGCGGCGGCGGGTACGGACGAGGCAGCGCCAGCGCACAGCCCGACCCTGCACGCGTCATGCGGCAGGTTCGTCGGCCCGCCTCGGGCGCCTATGGCGCCTCCGGCCCGTCCGCACCGCCCTACGGCGGCTCCGTGCCGCAGCAGCCGGGATACGGCGACCAGGGGTACGGCGACGGCCAGGGGTACGGCGGCTACGGCCAGGGCCCCGCAGGCGACGGCTACAACACCGGCCAGGTCTACGGCACACCCGGCGGCGGGGGCCCGGGCGGCGGTGGCTACCAGAGCGAGCGGCCCCGGCCGAACTGGCGCCGCCGCATCAAGTGGACCGCGATCACCCTGGTCACGGTCCTGGTGGTGACGTCGGTCGCGACCTACTTCTGGGCCGACTCCAAGCTCAACCGTGACGTCGACCTCTCCAAGGTCATCGACCGCCCCTCCGGCGGCGACGGCACGAACTACCTGATCGTCGGCTCCGACAGCCGCGCCGGCCTGTCCGACGAGCAGAAGAAGGACCTGCACACCGGCTCCGCCGAGGGCAAGCGCACCGACTCGATGATGATCCTGCACGTCGGCGACAGCGGCGACACCCTGATCTCGCTGCCCCGCGACTCGGACGTGGAGATCCCGTCGTACAAGGGCTCCACCTCCGGCAAGACCTACCCGGCCACCGGCCGGCACACCAAGCTGAACGCGGCCTACGCCGAGGACGGCCCGACCCTGCTGGTGCGCGCCGTCGAGTTCAACACGGGTCTGCGCATCGACCACTACGTCGAGATCGGCTTCGCCGGCTTCGCCAACATCGTGGACTCGGTCGGCGGCGTGACCATCGACATCGACAAGGCCTTCAAGGACAAGTACTCGGGCGCCGACTTCAAGGCCGGCAAGCAGAAGCTGAACGGCGAGCAGGCCCTGGCCTTCGTCCGCACCCGGCACGCGTTCGCCGCCTCGGACCTCCAGCGCACCAAGAACCAGCAGAAGTTCCTCTCCGCGCTGGCCCACCAGGTGGCGACCCCGTCGACCATCCTCAACCCCTTCAAGCTCTACCCGACCCTCGGCGCGGGCCTCGACTCGCTCTCCGTCGACAAGGACATGAGCCTGTGGGACCTGGCGTCGATGTTCTTCGCGATGAAGGGCGTCAGCGGCGGCGACGGCACCTCCATGAACATGCCGATCTCCGGCTCCAGCGGCGGCAACCTCCTCTGGGACAAGGCGAAGGTCAAGACGCTGGTGAACGAGTTGAACAACGACCAGAAGGTCACGGTGTCGAGTGACTGACACCGGCAACGGCAGACCGCCCTTCGGGGCGGTTCTGTGCGATGTGGACAACGTGATCCGGTCCTTCGACTCCGGGCGCCTGGAGGCGCTGGAGCGGGTGGCCGGGATAGCCGAGGGCACCACCAAGAAGCTGGCGTTCGCGCCGGACGCGGATCTGCCGTTGCTGCTGGGCGAGATCACCTCGCAGGAGTGGGCGGAGACGATCGCGAGCGACCTCGCCGATCTGGTGCCCGAGCCGCAGACCGCGTTCGACCTGGCCCGGGCCCTGCTGGAGTCGCCCTTCCACGCGGACGACGAGGTGGTGGGCCTGCTGCGCCGGGCCCGCGTCCGGGTCCCGCTGGTCCTGGTCTCCAACGCTGCCCTGGAGCTGGAGTCCGACCTGGACTCGATGGGTCTGAGCGACCTTGCCGACCACGTCGTCAACAGCGCGCGGGTCGGCCTGGCCAAGCCCGACCCGCGTATCTACCGGCTCGCCGCCGACCTGGCCGGCGTCAGCCCCGACCGCTGCCTCTTCGTCGACGACAGCGAGGAGAACGTGACCGCGGCCGCCGCCCTCGGCATGCACACCGTCCACTTCCGCGAACCGGCGGACCTGGAGCGGGCGTTGGAGCCCCTGTTCCGCTGAGCCACCCGTCCGAAGAACTACGGGCACACCACCTGGTCGCCCGTCACCACCCCGAACTCGCCCTGGTACGGGTCGTCCGCGCGAACCTTGCGCACCTCACGGAAGTCCGCGCCCGCGATCACCTTCAGGGTCGGCCCCAGGCCCTTGACGGCCCGTAGCTCGCTGCCGGGCAGCGCGGCGGCCAGGGACTTGGCCGAGCGGTCCCAGCGGGGGTCGTAGGCCACGACCGTGCGCTTCACGGTCCGGTCGGCCGCGTTCGCCGGGGCCCGGGTGGTACGGAATCCCGTGCCGGCCAACTGCGAGTCCACGCGCTTGCCGAGGCCGACGGTCGGAGTCCCGTTCTCGACCTGCACGCGGATCTGCTGCGGGGCCACGTCCACCCGTACCGCCTTGCTGACCGGCCGGTGCGTGGTGAGCGGCTTGTCGTCGTTCAGGGCGCGGAAGAGGCGGTTCGCCTTGGCGGTGTCCCACTTCAGGGTCGAGCCGACGCCCTTGACGGCGTATCCCATCCGGCCGATGGGGACCGTCGTGAACTCCGAGGAGGAGGGGGAGAAGTCGCGCATCGCCCGGCCGAGGTCGAGGAGTTCGTCGGTGCCGAAGCCCTTGTCGGCGCGGACCGAGCCGAGCACGGCCCGGGTCACGTCACGGAACTTCATCGGGTTCAGCAGGATCCCCGAGGACGTGGCCCGCTCGATGAGGGCCGCCAGGAAGCGCTGCTGACGCTTCATCCGGCTGAGGTCGGAGGCGCCGTCCACGTGCCGGGCCCGGACGTACTGGAGGGCCTGGCCGCCCATCAGGGTGTGCGAGCCGGCCGGGAGGTTCAGGCCGGTGTAGGTGTCCTTGAGGGGGGCGGCCGTGCAGACCTTCACCCCGCCGAGGACGTCCACCGTCTTCATGAAGCTGGTGAAGTCGACCTCCAGATAGTGGTCGACCTTCACATGGGTCATGTCCTCGACGGTGCGCACGGTGAGGTTCGGACCGCCCTCCGCGTAGGCCGCGTTGAGCTTGATGGGGTGGCCCTTGTGGCGGTGCCCGGTGGTCCCGTCGACGTGCGGGGGCGTCATGGCGTACGAGTCGCGCGGCAGGGAGACCACGCTGGCCCGCTCCCGGTCCTCGGAGATGTGCACGATCATGATCGTGTCGGTGCAGTGGCAGGGCGCGCCGCCCAGGCGGTAGCGGCGCCGCTCCTTCTCGGTGATCTTGTCGCGGCCGTCCGTGCCGACCAGCAGGACGTTCATGCCGTGGCCCGCGCGCGGGCGGTTCTTCATGTCCTTGAAGGGGTCGACGCGGGCGATGTCCGCGTCCAGGCTGGTGACCACCGCGTGTCCGATCCCGGCCGAGGCGAGGACGACGACGGACAGGGTCGTCACCGCCCGCATGGCCCAGCGCGGCTTCTTGCGCCGGACGGGTGGCCGGGGCGAGCGCCCCTGTGGCGTTCGTGGCGGCTGGGGGCGGCGCCGGGAGCCGGCGGGGGCGGGGGACCGTGGCGGCGTGGGCAAGGGGGGACACCTCCGGGCGACGGCCGTACGTGGGATCCGTGAGCACCGTAGGTCCATACGATCTGTGGCCCGGTCCGCCGCCCCGGCGGGGCGCGAACGTGTCCCCCGTTCGCGGTAACGTGAGCACCGATGAACGCCAATTCCGACGTGCGCCTCCCCGCCGTATCTGTGATCATGCCCGTCCTCGACGAGGAGCGGCATCTGCGCGGAGCCGTCCAAGCGATCCTCGCCCAGGAGTACGACGGTGAGATGGAGGTCGTGCTCGCCCTCGGTCCGTCCAAGGACCGTACGGACGAGATCGCGGCCGAGCTCGTGGCCGAAACCGCGTCCTTCGAGAACAAACGCGTGCACACCGTGCCGAACCCGATCGGCCGCACGCCCGCCGCTCTGAACGCCGCGATCAAGGCCTCCCGCCATCCGATCGTCGTCCGCGTCGACGGCCACGGCATGCTCTCGCCGAACTACATCGCCACCGCCGTACGGCTCCTGGAGGAGACCGGCGCGCAGAACGTCGGCGGCATCATGCACGCCGAGGGCGAGAACGACTGGGAGCACGCCGTCGCCGCCGCGATGACGTCGAAGATCGGCGTGGGCAACGCCGTCTTCCACACGGGCGGCGCCGCGGGGGAGGCCGAGACGGTCTACCTCGGGGTGTTCCGGCGCGAGGCGCTGGAGCAACAGGGCGGCTACAACGAGGAGTTCATCCGCGCCCAGGACTGGGAGCTGAACTTCCGCATCCGCGAGGCGGGCGGCCTGATCTGGTTCTCGCCGGAGCTGAAGGTGTCGTACCGCCCCCGTCCCTCGGTGAAGGCCCTCGCCAAGCAGTACAAGGACTACGGCCGTTGGCGGCACGTCGTCGCCCGCTTCCACGAGGGCTCCATCAACCTGCGCTACCTCGCCCCGCCGACGGCCGTGCTCGCCATCGCGGCCGGCATCGTGGTCGGCGCGGCCCTGACGCCCTGGGGTTTCGTGATCCCCGGCGGCTATCTCGCGGCGATCGTCCTGGGCTCCCTGCCGGCGGGCAAGGGCCTCCCTCTGAAGGCCCGTCTCCAGATCCCCGTGGCCCTCGCCACCATGCACCTGTGCTGGGGCTGGGGCTTCCTGACCAGCCCCAAGTCCCTGGCGAAGAAGGTCATCGCGTCTCGCCGCCCCGCGGTACTGACCGCGAGCTGAGCGCCACCGGGCGGCGGCCCACTGCCTGCCGGTGGGCTACCGCCGCGCGTGCCGCTCGGCCCGGGCGCGGCGGTACTGCCGGCCCAGGACCCGCAGCGAGGCCGTCGGCGACGGGCCCGCCGTGCGGTGCAGGAGCTCCCCTCCCGTGCGGCGTACGGCGGCGAGGCGGAGGTCCTGGACGGTGATCAGGGCGTCGAGGAACGGGCGGTACTCGGGCGCGACGAGGTCGGGCAGGCCCCGGCCCTCCGTGAGCGCGGCCTCGGCGCGGTCGGCCTGCGCCTGGACCAGGCCCTCCAACGCGGGTGCGCACTCCTCCGACTTGCTCAGCAGGTCCCCGAACTTCAGCCCGTGCAGGGCCAGTTCGTCCTTCGGAATGCCGATCCGGCCCCAACCGGCGTCCTCCGAGAGGTCGGCCAGGAAATCGGTGCGCTGCATTCCCTCGATCAGGGCCCGGCACCCCACGACGAACGGCTCGTCGTCCCCCGCGTCCGGATCGGGCGCGATCAGCGACGCCGTGAGCATCAGGGCGGGCAGCGCGTAACCGTCCACGTAGGCCTGGAAGTCGGCCTCCGTGTCGAAGCCGGTCCAACTGGCCTCCACGGGCGCGCCGTCGAGGAAGGTCCGCACCCGGGCGGCCAGGTGCGGGTGGCGGTCCACGGTGTCGCGGAGCGCCGACAGGGTGCCGTTCCCGGGCGGTTCGTCGCCGTCGAGGGCCGCCACGGTGTCGGCCTCCCAGACGCGCAGGGCCGCGTGGCGGTCGCGCACCGCGCCGGTGTCGATCAGCTCGTCCGTCGCGTGCATGTAGGCCACCGCGGCGACCACGGGCGGATGGAGGCGACTCGGCAGCAGGAGCCGGGTCGCGATGTACTCGTGCCGCGCGAATCTTCGTACCTGCGTGCGCTGGGCGTCGTAGGTTCTGCGCAGACGCGGATCGGTGATTCCCGCCTGAGTCTGGGCGGTGGACCAACGGATCACGGCTCTCCCGTCGAGCTGCGTTCGATTGTCAGGACCAGGTGTAGTCCGGGTCTACGTGCATACAGGCCTTGCTGTCCGCCCCGTTGAGCGCGCTCGCCGAGGCCGGTGTGGTGTCGTCCTCGGCGGTGTACTTCGCCCCCGAACGCCAGTCCGCGCCGACCACCAGTGTGACACCGGAAACGGCCGTCGACTTCTTCACCGAACTCACCGGAATCCCGAGCGACTTGGCGACCCGCTGGGCGTCGGCCTGGAGGCCGGCGCTCGGGTAGCGGACGACCGTCTCGTCCTGGCTGAGCAGTGCCGAGGAGTCCGCCTCCGCCTTGTCGAAGCCCTTGGAGACGAGGAGTTCGGCGACCGTGCCGGCCCGGCCCGTCACCGCCGACTCCGTGTCGGACTTCGTACCGTTCTGCACCTGTACGGCGATCTCGTCGTCCGCCGCGGCCTTGTCCGTCGTCGTGGTCGCCGTGCCGGTCTTCTTCTTGTCCTTGCCGTCCAGGGCGATGTCCTCGCGCACCAGCCGCCACAGCTTCTCGGCGTCGCCGGCCTTGGGCAGCACCCGGTTGCCGTCGGCCGAGTACACCCACGGCATCGTCGTCATCGTGATGCGCGCGGTGGGCACCTTCTTCAGCTCCGTGGACACGTCGTAGAGCTTCGCCACGGTGCCGAGCCCGTCGTCCACCGTCAGCGCCTTCGTGGCCGTCTCGGCCAACTTCCGCAACTTGTTGGGGTTGTCGAGCGTGGCACTGGCGCGCAGCTGGCGGACCATCGAGTTCATGTACATGTGCTGCGCCTTGGTGCGCGCGATGTCGCTGCCGTCCTCGAACCCGTAGCGCGTGCGCAGCCATTGGAGCGCCTGCTCGCCCTTGACGGACGTGGTGCCCTTCTCCAGCTTCAGGCCGCTGCCGTGGCCCGAGGAGGTGTGGGAGTAGATGTTGGCGTCCACGCAGACCGGGACACCGCCGATGGCGTCCGCCATGGAGACCACGCCGGCGAAGTCGACCATCATGAAGTGGTCGATGTGGATGTCGGTCAGCTTCTCCCAGGTGGCCACCGCGCAGCCCGGACCGCCGCGTTCCAGCGTGGTGTTCGTCATCGCCGAGGTGCTCGCCGCGTACACCTTGCCGGTGTCGGGGTCGGTGCACTCGGGGATGTCGACCAGGGTGTCGCGGGGCATGGAGACGACCGACATGTTGGTCCGGTCGGCGGAGACGTGCACCAGCATCTGGACGTCGGCGCGCGGCGCGGTGTTGTACGTGTCCTTCGCGCCGCCCAGCTTCTGGTTCTCCGCGGAGTCCCGCGCGTCCGAGCCGATCAGCAGGATGTTCAGCGGCTTCTGCCCGGCCGCGTTCGCCTCCGACTCGGCCGCCCGGTCCTTGGCGTCGCCGATGTTGAGGGCGTCCTTCTGGATGTTGGCGTTGAGGTGCCGGTAGTAGAGGTAACCCGCCCCGGCCGTCCCCACGGTCACCAGCGCGGTGACGATCGCCGTCCAGCGCAGGATCCGCCGTCCGCGGTGTCTGCGCCGACCTGCGCCCCGTGGTCTGAGGGACATGGTGTCCTCGACCGCGGGAACCTCGGTACGCACGCTCTGCTGCGTCAACTCCAGCCCCTCCCACCCCTGCGCCTCACGGCCGCCGACCGAGCGGGCTCATCATTCTGTAGGGAGTTAGGAGTTGGCTGTGGGGCCTGAGGGGGAGGAGCGGCTCCTGTGGTTCAGGACCAGGTAAATCCGGGATTGACGTGCATGCACGCCTCCTCGTCCGCCCCGTTGAGCGCCTCGGCCGTCTTCGGCGTCCTGTCGTTCTTCTTGGGCGCCTTGTACGTGCTGCCCTCGCGCCAGTCCGCGCCCACGACGAGCGTGACCCCGGAGACGTCCGTCGACTTCTTCACCGAACTCAGCGGAATCCCGAGGGACTTGGCGACCGCCTGGGCGTCGCCCTCCAGGTCGGCGCTCGGATAGCGGACCACCGTGCGGGCCTCGCTGAGGACCGTGCCCTGATCGACGCCGGCCTTCGTCCAGCCCTTCTCCACCAGCAGCCCGGCGACCGTGCCCGCCCGCCCGGAGGCCGCGCCGAGGGCGTCGGTGCGGGTGCCGTTCTGCACCTGGACGCCGATCGTGCCGGGGGCGGCCGCCGGGTCGTCCGAGGCCTCCTGCGCCGCCGTCGCCTTCTTCTTGTCCTTGCCGTCCAGCGCGATGTCCTCGCGCACCAGCCGGAACAGCTGGTCGGCGTCCTCGGTGGGCTCGACGCGCGCACCGACGTATCGATTCGGCATGGTCGTCATCGTGATCCGCTTCGGCGCGGGCCTGCGCAGCTCGTTGCTGAGGTCGTAGAGCTTCTTCACGGTGTCCAGGCCCGGGTCGACCGTGAGGGCCGCGGTGGCCTTCTCGGCGAGGGTGCGCAGCTTGCCCGGGTTGCTGAGCGTGGCGTTCTCGCGCAGCTCGCGGACCATCGAGTTCATGTACATGTGCTGGGCCTTGGCGCGGGCGAGGTCGCTGCCGTCCTCGAAGCCGTAGCGCGTGCGCAGCCACTGCAGGGCCTGCTCGCCCTTGATGGACGTGGTGCCCTCCTCCAGCTTCAGCCCGGAGCCGTGGCCCGAGCTGTCGCGGGAGTAGATGTTGGCGTCCACGCAGACCGGGACACCGCCGATGGCGTCGGCCATGGAGACCACGCCCGAGAAGTCGACCATCATGAAGTGGTCGATGTGCACGCCGGTCAGCTTCTCCCAGGTGGCCACCGTGCAGCCCGGACCGCCGCGCCCGAGGCTCTGGTTGGTCATCACCCGGCCGTCGCTCGCCGGGTACACCTCGCCGTCGTCGGGGTCGGTGCACTTCGGGATCTTCACGAGGGTGTCGCGGGGCATGCTGACGACCGACATGTTGGACCGGTCGGCGGACAGGTGGACCAGCATCTGGACGTCGGCGAGCGGGGTGGAGCCGAAGGTCTCCCGGGCGCCGCCCAGTTCCTGGTTCTCCTTGGTGTCCCGCGCGTCCGAGCCGATGATCAGGATGTTCAGCGGGGTCTGCCCGGCCGCGTTCGGCGTGGGCGCGGCGACCTTGTTGTCGCCGAGGTTGAGGTCGTCCTTCTTGATGTTGCCGTTCAGGTGCTCGTAGTAGAGGTAACCGGCCCCGGCCGTGCCGACTATGAGCACGGCGAGCGTGAGCGCGAACCATCTCAGCAGCCGGAATCTCCGCGCCGACCGGCCGCCCCCGCCGTGCCGTCCGTTGCCCTCGGCCGCGCCGGTGCCGTCACCGGCGTCGTCCCCCGTGGCGGCAGACTCGGTCTCCCGCACAGTCCCCTGCGTCACTTACCCGTCCTCCCACCGGCCCCCCGTACGTTCTGGAGACATACGAAGGGCCCGTGAGGTTGCCCTGATCGGCGTTACCGCCCTGTTAACCGGCGCACGGACCCGTCAGCCGGCGCACTGGACCTTGTCGGCCGTGGACTTGTCGACGTCGACGCTCGCCGCGGCGGAGGAGTTGAGCTTGATCCCGGCGCCCTTGAAGTCCTTGCCGAGGGTGAGCGTCATGGCGGGCAGGCCCTGGGAGTTGGTCACACTCTCGCCGGGCTTCATGGCGGAGCCGGACAGACCGAGGATGTCGGCAAGGCGGCGGGCCTGGTCGGCCTGGGCGGGGGCGTATTCGAGGGTGGTCTTCGCCAGTTCGGCATCCGCGTTGCCGGCGTTCTCGGACTTCTCCACGCCCTCGTCGTTCTGGAGGTAGTTCAGCTCGGCCTGCGCACTGCCGCCGACCGCACCGCCGTTGAGGATCCGCACCCGGACGTCCGCGGCGGCGGACTTGGTGCCCTTCAACCGGGCGGCCACGGCGGCGGCTTCCTTCTTCTTCTGCTGCTTGACCGCGGTGAGCGAGACGTCGTTCTGGATCATGTCGAAGAGCTGCGGCCCGGTCGACTGGTCGACGACGACCGTCGCCCTGACCACCTCGGCCGGGTTGTCCCGCACCGGCACCGTGGTGAAGGAGATGTTCTTCGTCGGCACCTTCTTCAGCTCCAGGGCCATGTCCTTGAGCGTGCCGACCTTGCCGATGGCGCTGTCCACGGTGAGCGCCTTGGTGGCGGCCTCGGCCAGCTTCAGCAGCTTGGTGGGGCTGGTGAGGGTGTCACCGGAGGACATCTTGCGCATCAGCGAACCGAGGAACTGCTGCTGCACCTTGATGCGGTCGAGGTCGCCCTGGTTGCCGAAGCTGTGCCGGGTGCGCACGAAGGCGAGGGCCTGCTCGCCCTCCACCTTGGACTCGCCCGCGGGCAGGTCGAGCTTGGACTGCTTGTCCTTGACGGCGTGTTCAAGGCAGACCGTGACGCCGTCCACCGCGGTCGTCAGCGTCTTGACCGCGTTGAAGTCGGCCATCATGAAGTGGTCGACCGAGATGCCGGTGGTCTCCTTCACCGTGCGCATGGTGCAGCCGGGGTCCCGGCCGCTCTCGCCCAGGCTCCGGTTGAAGCGCACGGCCTGCTGCCCCGGGACGACGGTCTCGGTGCCGTCGGCCTGCTTGGTCGGGCAGTCGGGGATGTCGACGATCAGGTCGCGCGGGATGCTCATCGCGGTCGCGTTCGTACGGTCCTTGGAGACGTGCAGCAGGATGTTCGTGTCGGCGTGGCCGACGCTGCCCTGGTCGCCGTAGCCCTCGTTGCCGTCACCGGTGCGCTTGTCGGTGCCGATGATCAGGATGTTGAAGGCCTCGTCCTTGCTGAAGCCGCTCTTGCCCGCGTCGCCGATGTCGGTCGTCGCCACATTGCCTTCGAGGTGCTTCAGATAGAAGTAGGCACCGCCGGCGGTGGCGACCAGGACGAACGCCATGGTGCCGCCGGTCCACAGCAGGACCTTCTTGGCCCGGGACGCCTTCGGCTTCTTCGGCACCGGGCGACGGCCGCGCCGGCCCGCGCTCGCCCCGGGGGACGGCGTACGGCCGGTGCCCTGCGGTGCGGTGTCACGGGGTGCGGGGTCCCGGGGGGCCGCTCTGCGAGGGCCCGGGACCGCCGCCTCGGGCGTGGACGGCGTCAGACGCAGCTCGTACTCTCCCGTGTTCGGGTTGAGCACCCACTGGTCTGCGGGGTCGATGCCGTCCGCACGGCCACGGCCTTGCACGTCCACGGTGTATGAGTCCTCCGTCAGGCGCGGCGCTGGATCGCCCACACTAACCGCACAGTTCCGCCTCAGGTGTCGCCCCTGAGGAAACGCGCCCCCCTACAAGTGGTCATTCCCTCTCAATCTCGAACGCGGATCCGCTACCAGCGATAGGGCGCGTACACATCCATGCACTGGCCCTTGTCCGAGCCGTTGATGGCGTCGGCGTTGTCGGGCAGGTCACCGGCCTGCGGCGCGGACTGCTTCGGATACGCCGTGCCCTCCCGCCAGTCGGCGCCCACCACGACCGTGACTCCTGACACATCGGTCGACTTCTTCACCGAACTCAGCGGAATCCCGAGGGACTTGGCGACCGACTGGGCGTCACCCTTCATGTCGGCGCTCGGGTAGCGCACCACCGTCTTCTCCTCCGAGAGCGCCGCCGTGGTGTCCGCGGCGGCCCTGGTGAAGCCCTTGCCCGTGAGCACCTGGGCGATCGCGCGCGCCCGCCCGGAGACCGGCGCCTCATTGGAGCTGCTGGTGGCGTTCTGCACCAGCACGCCGAGCGCGCTCGCGTCGACCGAGGGCGCCTCGGTGGCCGTACTCGTGCCCTTGCTCTTCTTCTTGGCGTCGGACGCCTTGCCGTCCGATGCCTTGCCGTTCTTGTCGAGCGGCACGTCGTCGCGGAGCATCTGCCACAGCTTGTCGGCGTTGGCGGCGTCCGGCACCACATGGTCGCTGTTCTCGGCGTCCGCGACGTTCGGCATCGTCAGCGACGTGATCCGGTCGGACGGCACCGACTTGAGCTGCATGCCCAGGTCGTACAGCTTCTTGACGGTGCCGATCTCCTCGGAGACCGTCAGCGACTTGGTGGCCGCCTCCGCCAGGCCCGTCAGCCGCCCGGTGTCGGTGAAGACGTTCTGCTTCGTCAGCGTGCGCATCATCGAGTTGAGGTACATGTGCTGGGCCCTGGCCCGCATCAGGTCGCTGCCCCAGGCGTGCCGGGTGCGCAGCCACTGCAGCGCCTTCTCGCCCTTGACCTTGTGCGTGCCGGCCGTCAGCTTCAGCCCCGAACCGCCGGGCACGGCGGCCGTCGGGTGGTCCCACACGTTCTGCCGCACACAGACGTCGACGCCGCCGATCGCGTCCGCCATCCGCACCACGCCGGCGAAGTCGATCGTCATCCAGTGGTCGATGTAGACCCCGGTGAGGTTCTCCCAGGTGGCCAGCGTGCAGCCGGCGCCGCCGCGGGCCAGCGACTCGTTGATGATGGTGTTGGTCGCCGGGTACTTCGTGCCGGTGTCGGGATCCGTGCACTTGGGGATGTCCACCCGGGTGTCCCGCGGGATGCTGACCATCGCGGCGCTCCTGCGGTCCGCGGAGAGGTGGATGAGCATCTGCACATCGCCGCGCGGCGGGCTGCCGACGTCGTTCTTGGAGCCGCCGAGCTTGAGGTTCTCCGCGGAGTTACGGCTGTCGGAGCCGATCAGCAGGATGTTCATCGGCGTCTGCCCGTCCGCGTTCGGACCGGTCTTCCGCGCCTTCGAGTCGCCGCTGCTGCGCTGGCCCTTCTCGATGTTGCCGTTCAGGTGCTCGTAGTAGAGGTATCCGGCGCCGGCCGTCCCGAGTATCAGCACCGACAGGGTCAGCGCCGACCAACGCAGCACCCGGTGCCCGCGTTTGGGCGGCTGTCTGCGGCGGCCGGACCCCTCCGGTTCGGCGGGACCCTCGGTGCCGCCGCCGTCCGGATCAGGAGCGTGCCGGACGTCGTCGAACGTCCCTTCCCCGCGCACACTGCTCTGCGTCATCCCTCTGTCTCCCCACCCCTACGCCCGAAAGAAGCCGAAAAATCCTCAGTGGAAGCGAACAGGCCTGCCGTGCATCTAGTGAGATGCACGGCAGGCCCTTCAGGATCGCTTCGAACCCTTGCGGATTACTTGGCGCACTCGACCTTGTCCGCGGTGGACTTCTGCACCCCGGCGGGAGTCGACCCGGAAGAAGCGTTGATCTTGACTCCGGCGCCCTTGAAGTCCTTGCCGAGGGTGAGCGTCATGGTCGGCAGGCCCTGGGAGTTGGTCACACTCTTGCCCGGCTTCAGCGCCGAGCCGGACAGGCCCATGATGTCGGCCAGGCGGCGGGCCTGATCGGCCTGGTCGGGGGCGTATTCGAGGGTGGTCTTCGCCAGCGCCGCGTCCGCGTTGCCCGCGTTCTCGGACTTCAGCACACCCTCGTCGTTCTGCAGGTAGTTCAGCTCCGCCTGCGCGCTGCCGGCCGCCGCACCGCCGTTGAGGATCCGCACCCGGACGTCCGCGGCGGCGGACTTGGTGCCCTTCAACCGGGCGGCCACGGCGGCGGCTTCCTTCTTCTGCTGCTGCTTGACCGCGGTGAACGACACATCGTTCTTGATCATGTCGAAGACCTGCGGAGCCGTCGTGTCGTTGAGGACGACGGTCGCCGCGACCTTCTCCGCCGGGTTGTCGACCACCGGGACCGTGGTGAAGGTCAGGTTCTTCGGGTTGAGCTTGCCCAGCTCCAGACCGAGGTCCTTCAGCTTGCCGATGCTGTCGAGCTTGGAGTCGACGGTCAGCGCCTTGGTGCCGGTCTCCGCCAGCTTCAGCATCTTCGTCGGGTTGGTGAGCGTCGAGTTGGACTTCAGCTTCCTCATCAGCGCGCTCAGGAACTGCTGTTGGAGCGTGATCCGGCTCAGGTCACCGCCGAAGCCCACCGAGTGCCGGGTGCGCACGAAGGCCAGCGCCTGCTCGCCGGAGATGTTGTGCGTGCCCTTGGACAGCTTCAGATGCGAGTCCGGGTCGTCGATGTCCTTGGCCAGACAGACCTCGACCCCGCCGACCGCGTCGGTCAGCGTCTTCACCGCGTTGAAGTCGGCCACCATGAAGTTGTCCGGGGTGATCCCGGTCAGCTCGGTGACGGTCCGCATGGTGCAGCTGGGCGTGCGCTCGTCCTGTCCCAGGCTGGTGTTGAAGCGGACGTCGGTCGAGCCCGGGATGACCTTGGAGGAGCCGTCGTCCTGGCTGGTCGGGCAGTCCGGGATGTCGGTGATCAGGTCGCGCGGGATGCTCAACGCGGTCGCGTTGGAGCGGTCCTTGGAGACGTGCAGCAGGATCGTGGTGTCGGCGTGACCGACGCTGCCGGCGTCGCCGTACTTCGTGTTGCCCGCGCCGGTGCGCTTGTCGGTGCCGATCAACAGGATGTTGATCGCCTTGTCCTTGTTGAAGCCACCGGTGCTCGCGCCGTCGTCGGAGACGGCCGTGATGTTGTCGTTGAGGTGCTCGATGTAGAGATAGGCGGCGCTCGCCGTGCCCACGAGCACGAACGCCATGATGCCGCCGGTCCACAACAGGACCTTCTTGGCCTTCGACTTCTTCTTCACCGGCCGCCGGCCGCGCCGTCCCGGCAACGGCTCCTCGGGCGCCCCGCGCCGCCGCCGCGAGGGCGGGACCTCCCGCTCGGGAGCCTGCGGTGCCGCCCGTCCGGCCGCCCTCCCGGGCGCCGCCGTACGAACCGCGCCCGGCGAGGCGGATCTGCGCGGTCCCGGCACACCTGATTGCGGTGCGGAAGGGGTCAGTCGCAGTTCGTATTCACCGGTGTTCGGGTTGAGTACCCACTGGTCTGCGGGGTCGATGTCGTCCGCCCGCCCACGGCTTTGCGCGTCCACGGTTGTCCGAATCCTCCGTCGGGGCCACGCAAGCGTCTTCCCCCTACAAGACGCTCGTCGGTCACACAGTGCACGTCGCCAGGAAGCACCTCGCGGCCGAACGCACCGGATCGCTCACACTATCCGCCCTGTTCAGTGCCGGGGGACCGCGGTGACGAATTGCACGTCCGAGCAACCGGTCAATTCGCCCATTTTCTCGGACATTAGTGCGCCGATTTGGTGAGCGCTTTACCCGCACAAGTCTTCGTCAGCGGTGTTGCCGCGGAACGTCGGCCCGGGAGAAACACCCACCATGGGCTCGTCGGGCCGCTTTCCACCTGCCTTTGAGTCGTCATCTCCGTACGGCCCGTAGTCATACGCGTCTTCGTACGACCCCTCGTACGAAGATTCTTCCCCATCCCCGTACGAGTTCTCCTCGCCGTCGGCCGTCGAATTGCGGCTCTTTGCGGCGGAATCCCGCGGAATTTCCTTGGCCACCGCGAGCGGCGCGTCCGTGCGCAGTCGTTCGAACAGTTTCTCGGCCTCGGGTTCCACGAGCTGGTCACGATTGGCGTTGTAGACGTACGACTCCCGCGGCACGGTAAGGAATTGCACACGTTCCGTGGGGATGTCGCGTACCCCGCGCACGAGTTCGTACAACCCGCGCAGACTCGCCAGATCCGGATCGGTCGTCAGCGACGAAGTCGCCGCGTCCAGCACGGGATAGAGCTTCACCGGATTCAGCAGTACGTCATTGCCGCGCACCTTGTTGACCAGCGCACCGAGGAACCGCTGCTGACGGTCCATCCGGTCGGTGTCACTGCCGTTGCCCAGCGACTTGCGGGCCCGCACATAGCCGAGCGCCTGCTCCCCGTCGAGCGTCACCTTGCCCGCGCGCAGGTTCAGCTTGGCGGCCTTGTCGTGAATGGGCCGGCGCAGACAGATCTCCACCCCGTCCACCGCGTCGACCATCTCCTTGAAGCCGTGGAAGTCGACGACCATGTGATGGTCGATCCGCACGTTCGTCAGCTTCTCGACGGTCCGGATCGTGCAGGCCGAACCGCCCGTCTGGAACGCGTAGTTGAACATCGCGAACATCGGCTCGGTCCGGGTCCCGTCCGGCCGCAGACAGGCCGGCACGTCCACCATCAGGTCCCGCGGCAACGAGACGGCGGTGGCCGCGCGCCGCCCGGCGGCCAGATGCAGCAGGATCGTCGTGTCCGACCGCTCGGTCCCCGAGTCCCGTCCGTAGCGCGCGTTCCCGTCCCCCGACCGCGAGTCCGACCCGATCAGCAGAATGTTCTGCGCGTCCTTGACGAGCGAGGTCGGCCGCTCCTTCTCGTACCGCGCCAGCTCGGCCGCCGCCGCGTCGTCCGGCGTGATGTTCCCGTCGAGCTTCGCGTAGAGCACCCACCCGCCACCGGCGGCCACGACCACCAGCAGGGCGACCCCGAGCCCTCCGTACTTGACCCACTTCCGCCGACGCCGCCGTATGAGCCCCCTACCGCTCGCCGACGACCCGGCGCCGGGCCCGAGGGTGCCTGCGCTGTCGGTCACGGCGGATCCCCCTCATGGCGTACGAGCATGCGGTGTCGGCTGCTTCTACGACCATGACGCGTGGAGGGCACCAGGGGTGGGCGGTGCTGATCCGATCGGGTGACTGCATGCCCTAAGGGGCGCGGGGCTGTGTCGATGTGCGGCTCCGCCGCGTGGGCGCGACAAGCCACGACGGGCCCGCACTCGCCGAACCAGCCGCACCGATCCCTTCAGTAGCGCGAAGCAGTAACGTGCTCGCTCTCGATCCGCTTGGCCAGGGCGTCCTCGCCCAACTGGTCCAGATTCCGGCACAGCACCACGGACCCGCCGGTGGCGAGCGGCCCGTACAACCCGGCGTTGAGCCCCTCCCAGGTGTCGTACGAGAGCCCCGACAGGATCCGAGACCCCGGCCCGGTCAGCCCGAGCGCCCCCGCCTCCTCCCGCGCCCGCTCGACGACCTCGGCCCCGCTGAAGCCCCGCCCGGCCACGATCAGCGCGGGCTCCTCCGGGTCGACCGGGGAGAACGGCGCGAACCGGTCCCCTTGGCTCGGCACCTCGACGGCGTAGTCGGCGAAGCCCTCCGGGGCCTGCGGGAACCGCCCGCCCAGCGGCCGCAGCGCGAGGGCGACCCGTTCGCCGCGGCACGCGCGCGCCGCGTCCAGCGAGTCGGGCCCGCTCACGACCACGTCGGCCGCCGCCGCGTCCCCGCCCACGTCCGCGACCACGCCCACCGACGCGCACGCCAGCAGCCAGACCGCCGTCTGCCAGTGCGCGGGCAGCAGCAGCGCGACCCGGTCGCCGGGCGCGGCGGCGAGGTCGTTCTGGAGGAGGTTCGCGGTCTTGGCCACCCAATTGGCGAAGGTGGCCACGGACAATTCCACGCGCTCGCCCGTGGCGTCGTCGTAGAAGGTCACCAGGGGGCGTCCCGGGTCCGCGGCGAGCGCGGAACGCAGCAGGTCGGCAGGGGTGCGGTCGGTGGCGTTCACCCGCGCAAGGGTACGCGGGAGACAGGGGGCGCGGCCGGGTGCGGGGCCACCGGTTCGGCGCAGCGGGAGCCGACGGTCCGTCAGTTCCCAGATGGACAGATATATATGACTATGTCCAACATCTGATGCATGCGTGGATTCCTTGCTTCCTCGGTCGGCGTCGCCTGTGCGGCCGCCCTCGCCCTTCCGCTGACCCCGCCGGCAGCCGCCGCCGCGGCGAGCCCGGCGTCGAGCCGCACGGCGTCCATGCCGGCGGACCGCTCGGCCGGCCTGTCCGGCGGCACCCAGTCCCTGCCCCTCGCCCCCCTCGCCCGCGCCCGGGTCCTCGGCGCCGCCGCCCCGGAACAGGGCCTGGCCCGCCGGGACGTACGCCACTTCTCGATGGTCGGCGTCATCTGGGACGACCCGGACACCGCCCTGCACGGCAGCGTCCAGGTCCGCACCCGGGCCACCGGCTCCGGCACCTGGTCGGACTGGCAGAGCCTCGGGACCCACAGCGACGACGCGCCCGACCCCGACTCCGCCGAGCGCGCCTCGGGCCGCGTGCACGGCTCCACGCCCCCGCTGTGGGTGGGCGACTCCGACGGAGTGGAGGTCCGCGTACGCGCCGAGAGCGCCAGCCGTACGGAGGACACGGCCCGCGGCACCCGCACACTGACGTCCGCGACCGGACTCCCGACGGGCCTGCGCCTCGAACTGGTGGACCCCGGAGAGCCGGCGGAGTCGGCCGGGCCGGAGCCGGTGACGCGGGCGAGGTCTCTCAGGACCGGAACCGGGACGCCCGAATCGACCGACTCCCAGGCCGCCACCGAGCTCCCGGCGCTGGACCTGCGGGCCACCGAACAGGAAGTACAAGCCCTCTACGGCAGCGAATTGACGCGGAGTCAGCGCGTGAAGCCGTACATCGGCCCCCGTCCGCGCATCGTCACCCGGCGCGGCTGGGGCGCGGACGAGAAGCTGCGCGAGAAGAAGTTCGTCTACACGAGGAAGGTCAAGGCGGCCTTCGTCCACCACACGGACACCGGCAACGGGTACAAGTGTTCGCAGGCGGCCTCCGTCATCCGTGGTATCTACCGCTACCACGTCAAGAGCATGGGCTGGCGCGACATCGGCTACAACTTCCTCGTCGACAAGTGCGGAACCATCTACGAGGGCCGGGCCGGGGGAGTGGCGAAGCCGGTGCTGGGCGCGCACACCCTCGGGTTCAACACCAAGAGCATGGGGATCGCGGTCCTCGGCAGCTTCGGCTCGGCCAAGCCGCCCGCCGCCGCGGTGAACGCGATCGCCCGCCTCACGGCCTGGAAGCTCGGGATCTGGGGCGGCAATCCGAAGGGAAAGACATATTTGAAGTCCGGGGGTGGCAATCTCTACCGAAAAGGAAAGAACGTACGACTGAATGTGATCTCCGGTCACCGTGACGGCTTCGCCACGGACTGCCCGGGCCTGCAGCTCTACCGCAAGCTCGGCACGACCCGCACGACTGCCGCCCGCTTCCAGGGCCGCTGACCGGCGGACGGGACCCGGGGGCCGCATTCACCGCCGTCGGGGGGCATGGGTGGACTCGCGGGATGCCGCACGACCGTCGAAGGCGCCGAACAACGTTCTGCATACACTGGCCGGCCGAAAGTCAGTTCGGCCGGTCCCGGCAGGAAGCAGAGACGACAGGTGACAGAAGCGATTCTCCTGGTCGGCGGCAAGGGCACGCGGCTCCGCCCGCTCACGGTGCACACGCCGAAGCCCATGGTCCGGGCGGCGGGTGTCCCCTTCCTCACGCATCAGTTGGCGAGAGCGAGAGCGGCGGGGGTCGAGCACATCGTCCTGGCCACGTCCTACCTCGCGGAGGTCTTCGAACCGTACTTCGGCGACGGCTCGTCCTTGGGCCTGCACATCGAGTACGTCACGGAGGAGGAACCCCTGGGCACGGGCGGCGCGATCCGCAACGTGGCCTCGCGTCTCCACTCGGGCCCGGACGACCCGGTCCTGATCTTCAACGGCGACATCCTGACGGGTCTGGACATCCGGCGCCTGGTCCACACCCACGAGGAGACGGGCGCGGACGTGTCCCTCCACCTCACGAAGGTGACGGACCCGAGGGCGTACGGCCTGGTCCCGACGGACGAAACGGGCCGAGTACTGGCCTTCCTGGAGAAGCCCCAAACCCCCGAGGAGATCGTCACCGACCAGATCAACGCGGGGGCGTACGTCTTCCGCCGCTCGATCATCGACACGATCCCGGCAGGCCGCCCGGTGTCAGTGGAGCGCGAAACCTTCCCGGATCTCCTCTCCGCGGGAGCCCACCTCCAGGGCATGGTCGACTCCACGTACTGGCTCGACCTGGGCACCCCCGCCGCCTTCGTCCGCGGCTCCGCCGACCTGGTCCTGGGCCACGCCCCGTCCCCGGCGATCCCGGGCCGCTGCGGAGACCGCCTGGTCCTCCCCACGGCAAGAGTGGCCCCGGACGCGAAACTGACGGGCGGCACGGTGGTGGGAGAAGGAGCCTTCGTGGCGGAGGGCGCGAGGGTCTTCGGCTCGACGATCCTCCCCGGCGCGGTGATCGAACCAGGCGCCGTAATCACCGACAGCCTCATCGGCACCCGAGCCCGAGTCGGCGAACGCTCCATCCTCACCGGCACGGTCATCGGCGACGGCGCGATCATCGGCGCCGACAACGAACTCCGAGACGGCGTCAGGGTGTGGTGCGACGCGAGAATCCCGGCGGGCTCGGTGAGGTTCTCTTCGGATCAGTAGGGGGACGGTTCCCTCCGGGGGAGGGACGGTCGTTTTCGGGACCGGCATCCGGCGGAGCTGCGTTGCACGCGGCGCGCTGGATGCCGGTCCGCGTCTTTGTCTTCGAGCGAGTCCGACACCGGGGACTCTTGGACGCCGGTCCGTATCTTTCAGCCCGTCCGGCGTTTGAGGACGAGGCCGTTCAGGGCCGTAGCGGGGGTCTGGGGGCGCAGCCCCCAGTGGGGTCGAAGGGGCAGCGCCCCTGGGGATGGGACGGGTAGGGGCGGCGGGGGCGAAAAACGCCCGTCAATACACAGCCGTACGCCTCAAAGCCGCCCAATGTCCCCGACAGGCATCCGCGGCGCCCGCCGAGCCGGCCCCCGCCCACTCAACAAAATCAACCGAGCCGCCCGATGCCGCTGCCCCGCATACGGCTCCAACAACTCCAACATGACGGAGTCATCCGCATCCCGATCCCCCGCCAACACCCACCCCACGATCCCCGGCAGATGCAGATCCCCCACAGTCACCGCATCCGCCGCCCCATGACTCCGCTGCACCACCTCCGCCGAAGTCCACGGCCCCACCCCCGGCACCACCTCCAACCGCTCCCGCGCCCCCTCCGGAGACATCACCACCGCCTCCTCCAACCGCCGAGCCACCCGAACCGCCCGCAGAATCGTCGACGCCCGCTTGTCGTCCACCCCGGCCCGATGCCACTCCCACGACGGAATCAACGCCCACGCCCGAGCCCCCGGCATCACCCACAACCGCCCCCGCACCACAGCCGCGGGCCCCGGCGCCGGCTCCCCGAACTTCCGCACCAGCAACCGCCACGCCCGATACGCCTCATCGGTCGTGACCTTCTGCTCCAACACCGACGGAATCAACGACTCCAGCACCAACCCGGTCCGCGTCAACCGCAACCCCGGCCGCCGATGCCGAGCAACCGCAACCACCCGATGCCGCGGCACGAACGCCTCGGGCTCGTCCGCGGCCCCGAGCAACTCGGGCAACCGATCGAGCAACCACGCACCCCCCGGCCCCCAGGCCTCCCCCCGCACCTCATCGCCTCGCACGGAGACCCGCAGGGTCCCCGGCCCACGCGGCGTAAGACTGGCCCGCCACACGGACCCGTCGGGCATCGCCCGAAACGTCGGATCCCCCGGCCCCCGCCGCAACGGCCCGAGCACGAGCCCGAGATCGACGGGCCACCCAGGCACCCAGGTCCGCACGAGCCCCGACTCCTCGACCTGCCGAGGAACGCCGGACCCTCCGGACCCGCCGGACGGCACGACGACATGCCCACCCCGCACGGTCGTACGGGTGGCTCGCGGAGCGAAACGTCCTGCCACGAATGAAGTCCTGTGAAGTCCGGGAAAGCGGGAGTCGGAAAGCCAGAGCCTAGGCGCTCGTACGACGAACCACCGGCGAAACGAACACCTCACCGCACCTCGACGAACGCCCCCGCATCCCGCTCCGCCCGAGCCCGCGGTTCCTCCGCCGCATGCCCGACCGCCACCGCCCCCATCGGATCCCACCCCTCCGGCAGCCCCAGCACCTCACGCACCACATCCCGACAGAACATCGTCGAGGAGACCCACGCCGACCCGAGCCGCTCCCCGGCCAACGCGACCAGGAAGTTCTGCACCCCCGCCCCCACCGCGACCACGAACATCTCCCGCTCGGCCCCGTCCCGCCGCGCGTCCCCGTAGTCGTGCGACCCGTCCATCACCAGACAGGGCACCACCAGATACGGCGCGTTCCGCAGCACATCCCCTCGCCGGACCCGCTTGGCGATGGACTCCTCCGACTTCCCGTCCCGCCGCAGATCGCCGATCCAGGCATCCCGCATCGCGTCGAGCAACCGCGTCCGCGACTCCGCCGACTCCAGCAGCACGAACCGCCACGGCGTCGTGTGATGCGGCGCCGGTGCGGTCACCGCCGCGGCCACCGCCCGCCGTACCGCCCCGCCGTCGACGGCCTCGTCGGTGAAGGCCCGTACGGTACGGCGCCGGGTCACCGCCTCCCGTACCGCCTCGGACGTGCCCAGCCGGAACATGTCGTCGTGCGCGTCCCGCACCATGGCCCGCGCCCCCTCCTCGTCCTCGTGCCGGTCGGTCACCACGTGCGCCAGCCCGCGCACGACGGCGACGGGCAGCCCGGCGGCCTTGCCCTTGACCAGGTCGCCGGCCGCGGCGAGTTCGTCAGCCGTCGCCACGACCGTCGCGCTGAGCGGATTGCCGTGCGTGTCCGTGCCACCGCGCAGATCGTCCAGTACGCGCACTCCGGCGGCGCCGATCGCGACGTCCGTGAGCCCGGAGCGCCAGGGTCGCCCGAAGGTGTCGGTCACCAGGACGCCCACGTTGACGCCGAGGGCGTCCCGAAGGCCGTCCCGGATGGCCCGCGCGGACGCGTCCGGGTCCTCGGGCAGCAACAGCACCGTCCCGGCAGGGGTGTTGGAGGCGTCGACCCCGGCGGCGGCCATGACGAGCCCCTGCCGGTTCTCCACGATCCTCAGCGCCCCGCGCCGGGCCACGACCCGCACGGTCTCGGCATCGATCGCGGCCTCCCGGTCCTCCGCCTCGACGACCCGCCCCTCCGCCTTGGACACCACCTTCGAGGTGACGAGCAACACGTCCCCGTCGACCAGCCCGGGCTCGGCCCCGGCAATCAACTTCCCAAGATCGTCCCCCCGTTGAACCTCAGGCAGCCCGGGCACGGCCCACACCCGAAAACCGCCAGCGGCGCCAACCGCATCGACGTCACTCACAGGACCCGTCCCGCCGGCCGCCCCCGCGTCGATGACGGCATCCGCACCGCCTCCCGAGCCACCACCCACAACACCCGCACCGCTCCCCACGTCCGCGCCACCCACAACACCCGCACCGCTTCCCGCGGCACCCACATCACCCGGGCGGCTTACCGCGTCCGCGCTGCTCACCCCACCCGGGCTGCCCGCCGGATCCACCGCGCCCGCAGCACCCGCGCCACCGCCACCACCACTCCCCGAATCCGCGCCCCGCGCAGGACCCGTCCCGCTCACCGCATCCGCCCCGCTCAAGCCCCCCGCACCTCCTCCGCCAACGCCAGCGCCTCCCGGGCCATCTCCGTCGTCGTGTCGAGGTCCGTCATCATCAGCGGCACCGCCCGGCACCGGATCCCGGCCGACTCGACACGGTCCACCGCATCCGCGTCCACCGTGTCGACGAGCCAGCCGTCGAGCAGGCCCGAGCCGTAGTGCTCGGCCACCGCCGCGGCCGTGGACTCAACGCCGACCGCCGCGAGGACCTTGTCGGCCATGCCGCGCACGGGCGCGTCGCCGACGATGGGGGAGAGGCCGACCACCGGCACGCCCGCGTCGGCGATCGCCTCGCGGATGCCGGGCACGGCGAGGATCGTGCCGACGGAGACGACCGGGTTGGACGGCGGGAAGAGGATGACGTCCGCCTCGGCGATCGCCTCCAGGACACCCGGCGCCGGCTTCGACAGCTCCGCGCCGACGGCCACGACCGCCTCGGCGGGGACGGAGGCCCGCAGCCGTACCCAGTACTCCTGGAAGTGCACGGCCTTGCGCTCGCCGTCGACCTCCACGGCCACATGCGTCTCGACCCGGTCGTCGGTCATCGGGATCAGCCGTACGCCCGGCTGCCACCGGTCGCACAGCGCCTCCGTCACGGCGCTCAGCGGAAAGCCCGCCCCGAGCATCTGGGTCCGCACGATGTGCGTGGCGAAGTCCCGGTCGCCGAGCCCGAACCACTCGGGCCCCACACCGTACGCCGCGAGCTCCTCCTTGAGATGGAAGGTCTCCTCGGCCCGCCCCCAGCCCTGCTCCTCGTTGATACCGCCGCCGAGCGTGTACATCACCGTGTCGAGGTCCGGGCAGACCTTCAGCCCGAAGAGGTGGATGTCGTCCCCGGTGTTGCCGATGACGGTGATGTCCGCGTCCGGCACGGCCTGCTTGAGACCGCGCAGGAACCGGGCACCGCCGATGCCGCCTGCCAGAACCACAATGCGCATGGGCCAAGTCTTGCAGGCGGGTACGACAACGCGTCAGGCAGTCACCGGACGCGGCTCGGTCCGGGCCTCGCAGTGCGGGGAGGTGTGCATCGGCATCTCGGTCAGGCCGGGGTAGTAGACGTGCAGGCTCACCGCCGGCTCCAGCGCGTCGTTCACGACGTCGTGCACGTACCCCGGCGCGAACACCCGCTGCGCTCCCGCGTCCAACGCGCGCGTGGCCCGCCCGGTGCGCTCGGTCAGCGTGCCCTCCAGGACGGTCAGCACGCCGGAGGAACGCCCGTGGTCGTGCGGCCCGCTGCCCTGACCGGGCACCCAGGACAGCAGCCACACCTCGTAGCCGGGCCCGGTGCGCAGTCGGTGGTACCAGCGCGCCGTGGCGTCGTAGCGGACGAGGTGCTCCCACTGCGTGCGGTCGGCGGCGATGGCGCGGGCCATGCCGACGAACTCGGCCACGGTGGCCGGGTGCTCGCGCGGCGGCTGCAGCAGATGCGGGACTTCGAGGATGTCGCCGGCGATCTGGAGGTCGTTGTCGCTGTTCATTCGGTGCGCTGGTTCCTCAGTGAAAGAAGGTCAGAGGGAACGGAAACGGAGAACGAATCGTGGTCGACTCGGTTTCCAGCTGGAGCGGGGTGTGGCTCAACAGCTGGAACAGCAACAGCTACAGCGAGCGCGGGCAGCACCGTGGGACCCGGCGGTGCGGGTCGAGGTGACTGCCAAGTTCGCGAGCATGCCCACAAGAACATCGGTTCACACCTTCAGTGTCAACTCGACGCCCGGATCGTGGGACGCGGTTCACCCCATCCGGTTCATGTCCGAGGTGAAAGGTTTGTCCACGCGCCCACCGGGACACATGGCGCACAACCGGGCGCACAAACCTCGTTGCGTTCCCGTGATCCGAATGTGATCCGGTTCGCCCCGAGGTGCGCGTGGAACGAGATCGGATCTCTGGGCGTCCTTCCCCGTACAGGCTCTGCGCGGGGCCGGAGGTCCTTCCGGGCCTCGTCTGCATGTCAAGGTTTATGCCGATTTGAACACTTTCCGCATGGCCTTGGTTCCGCAGAGTGAATAAGGGGCCCAATAGCAGATCTCGGCTTGACTCGCCCGGAGCAGCACACTTGTAATTTCACTCGTGTCGTTCAGCCGAAATCGGTAACGGCTACATCACGGGGACGCGAAGAACAGACGAGGGGCGCACATGACCGAGACGGTGCAGCAACTGCTGGTCGACGACGCGGACGAGGAACTCGGCTGGCAGGAGCGTGCACTGTGCGCCCAGACCGACCCCGAGTCCTTCTTTCCTGAGAAGGGCGGCTCGACCCGTGAGGCCAAGAAGGTCTGTCTCGCCTGTGAAGTCCGCTCCGAGTGCCTCGAATACGCCCTCGCCAATGACGAACGCTTCGGAATCTGGGGCGGCCTGTCCGAGCGTGAGCGCCGCCGGCTGAAGAAGGCCGCCGTCTGAACCGCACGGCGCACGACCATTCGGGCAACGGCCCGTCGCAGGTGGGTTGTCCACAGGCGGCGGGCCGCCGTCATGCCTTGCCGATAGTGTGGCTGCTCGTCCGAGACGCCTCGCCGCCACCAGCGGGCGCGGGAGTCCACCGCAGTCCATCGAACCGGGGCCCGTACCTCGATGTCCGTGCACAGCCACACGGCAGCCCAAGCAGACGCTGCCACTCCTGAGTTCCCGCGTCACGTGGTGACGGCGGTGATCGTCTCCCACGACGGCGCCCGCTGGCTGCCCGACGCGCTCGCCGGGCTGCTCGGCCAGGAACGCCCCGTTCAGAGCGTCATGGCGGCCGACACCGGCAGCGCGGACGCCTCCGCCCAGCTCGTCACCGACGCCCTGGGCCCCGACCACGTGCTGCACCTGGCCCGGCGCACCGGCTTCGGCCAGGCCGTCGAGGAGGCCAATCGCACGGCACCGCTGCTGACGCCGGACGAGCTGACCTATCTGAAGCGGCCCAGCGGCTGGGACCCCGTCACGCGCTCGTGGCGCGACGACGCGTACGACATGCCCGAGCTCCCGTACGGCGAGCCGGTCCAGTGGCTGTGGCTGCTGCACGACGACAGCGCCCCGGAGCCCGACGCCCTGGCCCAGCTGCTGCGTGTCGTGGACACCGAGCTGGAGCTCGGCCGCGACGACGTGGCGATCGTGGGCCCCAAGCTGCGCGGCTGGTACGACCGGCGCCAGCTCCTGGAGGTCGGCGTCAGCATCGCCAACTCCGGCCGCCGCTGGACCGGTCTGGACCGCCGCGAACAGGACCAGGGCCAGCACGACCACGTACGGACCGTGCTGTCGGTGTCCACCGCGGGCATGCTGATCCGGCGTGACGTCTTCGAGCAGCTCGGCGGCTTCGACAAGCGGCTGCCGCTCATGCGCGACGACGTCGACCTGTGCTGGCGCGCCACGGCCGCAGGGCACCGCGTCCTCATCGCCCCCGAGGCGGTCGTACGCCACGCGGAGGCCTCCTCGCGCGAGCGCCGCACCGTCGACTGCGTGGGCCGCGCCGCGACCTCCCCGCACAAGGTCGACAAGGCGGGCGCCGCCTACACCCTCCTCGTCAACACCCGTACGGCGGCGCTGCCCTGGGTGCTGTTCCGCCTGGTGCTGGGCACTCTCCTGCGCACCGTCGCCTACCTGGTCGGCAAGGTCCCCGGGCAGGCCCTCGACGAGATCCGCGGTCTGCTGGGCACTCTGCTGCGGCCCGAGCGGATCATCGCCGGGCGGCGCAAGCGCGGCACCCCGCAGATCGACAAGGGCGAGCTGCGCCCGCTCTTCCCACCGCCCGGCGCGACCGTGCGAGCCACCGTCGAGCAGGTCGCGGGTGATCTGTTCGGCAGCTCCGACCCCGAGGCGGTCTCCGGTGCGGGGCGGCACGGCGGTGCGGTCGAGTCCGGACCCGGCGGCGACGACGCCGACTTCCTGGAGATCGAGCAGTTCGCCCGCCTCAAGCGCATCGCCCGCAAGCCCGGCCCGATGCTCTTCTTGGTGCTGCTGTTCTTCTCGCTGATCGCCTGCCGCGACCTGCTCGACAGCGGCGCGCTCTCGGGCGGCGCCCTGCTGCCCGCCCCGGCCGACTCCAGTGAGCTGTGGTCGCGCTACCTCGACTCCTGGCACCCGGTCGGCGCCGGCGGCAGCCCGTCCGCGCCGCCCTACCTCGCGCTCGTGGCGATGCTCGCCTCCACGCTGTTCGGCTCGACCGGCCTGGCGATCACCCTGCTGCTGGTCTGCTCGGTGCCGCTGGCCGGCTTCACCGCCTACTTCGCCTCCCGCCCGCTCGTCGAGTCCCGCCTGCTGCGCGCGTGGGCGGCCGTCGTCTACGCCTTCCTGCCCGCCGCCACCGGCGCGCTCGCCGGCGGCCGCCTGGGCACCGCCGTACTCGCCATCCTGCTCCCGCTGCTGGCCCGCGCGGGCATCGCCGCCAGCGGCCTCACACACGCGTCCGGCGCGCGCGGCAGCTGGCGCGCCACCTGGGCGTACGCCCTGCTGCTGACGGTCACCACGGCGTTCACCCCGATCGTGTGGCCGCTCGCGCTGGTCCTCGGCATCGCGGTCCTGGCCGTGCGCCGCGGCGACATCACCGCCTACGGCCTGCGCTTCCTGGCCCAGCTCGGCACACCGCTGCTGGTCCTCGCGCCCTGGTCGCTGTCGCTGCTGCCGTTCGGCTTCTTCAAGGAGGCCGGCCTGGAGTACGGCTCCTCGGCCGCCTCCGCCCTCGACCTGCTCGGCGCGAGCCCCGGCGGCCCGGGCACGGTCAGCGGGCTGATGCTCATCGGCATCGTCCTGGCCGCGCTGGCCGCCCTGCTGCGCTCCGAGCGGCAGTTCGGCATCTGGGCGGCCTGGCTGGTCGCCCTGGTGGGCCTCGTCTTCGCGGTCCTGTCGAACGGCTCCACCTGGGCGGGCCCCGCGACCCTCGTCTACGGCATCGCCCTGCTGGCCGCCGCGGTCCTCGGCGCCGACGGCGCACGCGCGCGTGTGGCCGAGCAGAGCTTCGGCTGGCGCCAGCCGGTGGCCGTACTGATCGCCTTCGCCTCGCTGGCGGGCCCGCTGCTGGTCGCCGGCGGCTGGATGATCGGCGGCGCCGACGGGCCGGTCGAGCGGCGCGACCCCGTGCAGGTGCCCGCGTTCGTCGCCGAGGAGAGCGGCACCCGCGACCAGGCCCGCACGCTGGTCCTCGACAGCGACTCCACCGCGCGCGTGGGCTACACCCTCGTACGCGGCTCAGGGGCCCGCCTCGGCGATGCCGAACTCGCGGCCGCCGACGGTGAGAACAGCCAGCTCGACAAGGTCGTCGCCAACCTGGTCGCCGGCTCCGGCGCCGACCAGGCCGACCAGCTCGGCAAGTTCGCGGTGCGCTACGTCCTCATCCACAAGGGTGCGCCCCGCGAGGTCACGCGCGTGCTGGACGCCACTCCCGGCCTCAGCAGGCTCAGCCAGCAGGACGGCGGCGGCGCGCTGTGGCGGGTCGACCAGGAGGTCGCGCGCGCCACCATCGTGTCCGCCGCCGGCACCGGCACCCCGCAGCCCGTCGCCGCCGGTCCCGTCGACATCCACACCAAGGTCCCCGCCGGCGCCGACGGCCGCGTCCTGCGCCTCGCCGACACCGCCTCCGAGGACTGGACGGCGACCCTGGACGGCAAGCCGCTCACCCGCACCACGGTCGACGGCTGGGCCCAGGGCTTCCAACTTCCCGCCTCCGGCGGCACGTTGGACGTCACCTACGACGACCCGATCACGCACACCGCGTGGTTGTGGGCGCAGGGCTTCCTCGCCCTGGTCCTCGTCGTGCTCGCACTGCCCGGCCGGCGCCGCGTCGTCGACGACGACCTGCCGGACGAGCCGGCCGCCGTCCCCGCCCAGCCCGTGTCCGGCGAAGGCCGCCGCGCCCGCCGCCTGCGCGCCCAGGCGGAGGCCGAAGAGCCGGACCAGAGCGAGGAGTTCCCGGTCCCGCCCGAGCAGGAGACCCCGGTCGCGATCCCGCAGCAACAGCAGCCCTACGACGAGTGGGACCCGGCGCAGTACACGAACGCGGAGTACGGCACCTACAACGAGCAGTACCAGGACGCCCAGCAGTACCCGGCGGGCGCGTACGACCAGACGTACCAGGCCGATCCCTACCAGGGCGGCCAGTACGACCCGTACGCGTACGGCGGCCAGCCCCAGGGCGGTTACGACCAGGGCTACGACCCGTCGTACCAACAGCAGGGCTACGACCCCGCGTACGACCCGCAGCAGCAACAGCACCCGCACCCGAACGAGCGCCCCGACGGGAGCCAGCAGTGAACCGCACCACCCTGTCCCTGATCGCCGGCACGGCGGCGCTCGCCGCGGTCACCGGCTTCGCCACGCTCAAGGCGCCGGGCGACTCGGGTCAGGACACCGCGAAGACTGCCGCCGTGCTGCCCGTGGAGCGCACCAGCCTGCTGTGCCCGCAACCCAGCACCTCCGACCTCGCCGACACCTCGTACACGTCCTTCACGCCCGTCACCAAGGGCACGGCGGCCACCGGCAAGGCCGAACTGGCCGCCGCCGACGAGCAGTCCGACGACGCGAGCGCCGGCTCGGGCAAGAAGACCGGCAAGAAGAAGGCCGCCAAGCCGGTCCTCACCCCCAAGGACCCCGGCACGCCGGTCACGGGCGACACCTCGGGCGGCGAGACCCCCGCGCTCGTGGGCACCGCCGAGGGCAAGTTCGCGCCCGGCTGGGCCGTTCAGGAGACCACAGAGGTCGCCGCGGGCCTCGGGCGCGGCCTCCTGGGCGTCAACTGCACCGCCCCGGACACGGAGTTCTGGTTCACCGGCGCCAGCACGGCCGCCGACCGTACCGACTACGTCCACCTCACCAACCCCGACGACTCGGCGGCCGTCGTCGACATCGAGCTCTACGGCAAGGACGGCGCCCTGGACTCCACGGTGGGGGAGGGCATCACGATCGCGCCGCACGCCAGCGACCCGATCCTGCTGTCCACGCTCACCGACGAGAAGCAGACCGACCTCTCCGTGCACGTGAACGTGCGCAGCGGGCGCGTGGGCGCCGCCGTGCAGGCCCTGGACGAGAAGATCGGCGGCGACTGGCTGGCCGCGACCACGGACCCGGCGGGCAGCCTGGTGCTGCCCGGCATCCCGAAGGACGCCACCGCCGTCCGCCTGATCGCCTTCACGCCCGGTGACGCGGACGCCGACCTCAAGGTGCGCCTCGCCTCCCCGTCCGGGCTGATCACGCCCGCCGGCAACGAGACGCTGCACGTGAAGGCGGGCATGACGACCGCCACCGACCTCGGCGACGTCACGCGCGGCGAGGCGGGCTCCCTGGTGCTCACGCCCACCGACCAGTCCGTGCCGGTCATCGCGGCGGTGCAGGTCGTACGCGGCAAGGGCGCCAAGCAGGAGTCGGCGTACATCCCGGCGGCAGGACCGGTCGGCACGCGCGCGACGTCCGCCGACAACAGCGCCAAGGGCTCCACCCTGTCCCTCACCGCCCCGACCGCGACCGCCCAGGTCAAGGTCACGGCGTCGGCGGGCAGCGGAGGCGGCACCGCCGTCTCCAAGACGTTCACGATCAAGGCGGGCACCACCGAGAACGTCGAGGCCCCGACCCCGACCGGGGCGAAGGGCACGTACGCCCTGACGGTCGAGACGCTGTCCGGCGGCCCGGTCTACGGGGCCCGCACGCTGGCCGCCACGGAGGACGGCGTACCGGGCTTCACCATCCAGACCCTCCCGGACGACCGCGGGACGGTGGCGGTGCCGGAGGCGGACCAGGATCTGTCGGTGCTGCAGAAGTAGGGCGGAAGTAGCGGCACGCGCGCGTAGGCGGCGGGGCTCAGTCCTCGCCGTAGCGCGGATCCACCGTCTCCGGGGTCAGCCCCAGGAGTTCGGCGACCTGCTCGACGACGACCTCGTGCACCAGGGCGGCGCGTTCGTCGCGCCCCTTGGTGCGGATCTCCACCGGGCGCCGGTAGACGACCACGCGGGCCGGCCGTCCCTCGCGCGAGGGAATCGTGCCCCCCAGGGGGACCGCCTCGTCGTTCCACGCCTGACCGGAGCCGTCCAGCCGCGGCACCTCCAGGACGAGGAAATCGATGTCGGCGAGCTGCGGCCAGCGCCGCTCCAGACGCTCCACGGAGTCCTGCACCAGATCCGCGAAGGCCTCGGCGCGGCTCGCGGCGAGCGGCACCTGGGGCGGCGCGATCGGGCCGCGCATGCCCCGGCCGTGGCGATCACGACGGCGGGGCCCGGGGGCGGCGGCACGGGGCGGTACAGGGTTGTCCATCACCGGTGAAGCGTAGTCCCCGCCGGGACCGCGTGCCCGACCCCACGCGCCGTCACGGACACCGTCGGACCCCCTCGGAGGGCATGTCGCCGGATGACCATTCCAGCCAAGGTTGGGCTCGATTCCGTATCTCTCCGAGACCGCCGCCGACGAGGCAAATGACTGTGTTTGTACGGGTAGTTGATCGGTTCCGGGGGTGGGTGCGGCCCTGTGAACGGCCGTTCGTGCAGGTCAACAGGGTGTGGCGGGAGGGGTGTGTGGGGTGATTCACACCACGACACGGTGGAGTGACCTGGGGGAGAGTCGTCGCGGCCCGCTCAAGAGTGCGGTACCGTCCAACGTCGTGAGCCCTGTACGTCGCTGTTCGCGCACCGCTTGCGGCCGCCCCGCCGTCGCGACGCTGACGTACGTCTACGCCGACTCGACCGCGGTCCTCGGCCCGCTCGCCACCTACGCCGAACCCCACTGCTACGACCTGTGCGCCGAGCACTCCGAGCGCCTCACCGCGCCGCGTGGCTGGGAGGTCGTCCGGCTCCTCGACAGCTCCGCTCCGGCCCGTCCGAGCGGCGACGACCTGGAAGCGCTTGCCAACGCCGTGCGCGAGGCGGCCCGTCCGCAGGAGCGGGCGGCCGGGGCCGGCGGCGGGGGGCGCGGGGCGGACCCGATGGAGGTCGCGCGCCGCGGCCACCTGCGCGTACTGCGGTCGCCGGACAACTGACCGTTCCGGTCGGCCGATTGATCCCCTCTGCGTGACCCCCTTTCGTGTGCGTTCCGTGCACGTTCCGGCCAGTGACGCACGGCCATTGACGCGCGCTTGTCGCGGACACGACCATTCCGTAAGCCGAAACGAGAAATCGCTTTCCGCATGCCGGAATCGCGTGCGGAGTCGTCATCGGATCGCACCGGGGAGGCGTCCGTGTACGTCCAGCAACTGGAACCCGTCGCAGACTCATTGGGCCTGTCCGCCCTCGTCGCCGCACTGCCCCTGGTGATCGTCCTGATCCTGCTCGGCGGTGTCCGCCTGAAAGCGCACCTCGCGGGCTTGATCGGCCTTCTGGCGGCCGTTCTCGTCGCCTGGCTCGCCTACCGCATGCCACTGGGTCAGACGCTCTCCAGCGCCGCCCAGGGAGCCGTCTTCGGGCTCTTCCCCATCCTGTGGATCGTCGTCAACGCCCTGTGGGTGTACCGGATGACCGTCCGCACCCACCACTTCGACATCCTGCGCCGCTCCTTCGGCCGGCTCTCCGACGACCCGCGCATCCAGGCGCTCGTCGTCGCCTTCTGCTTCGGCGCGCTCCTGGAGGCCCTCGCCGGCTTCGGGGCACCGGTCGCGATCTGCTCGGTCATGCTCGTCGCGCTCGGCTTCGACCCGGTGCGCGCGGCCGTGGTGTCCCTGGTGGCCAACACCGCGCCGGTCGCCTTCGGCGCGATGGGCACGCCGGTCGTGACACTCGCGCAGGTGACGGGACTTCCGCTGGACACGGTGGCCTCCGTCGTCGGTCGCCAAACGCCCCTGCTGGCCCTGGTGGTGCCGCTCGTGCTGGTCGGCCTGGTGGACGGGCGGCGCGGCCTGCGCGAGACCTGGATCCCCGCCCTGGCCTGCGGAGTCGCCTTCGCCATCGCCCAGTTCGCCGTCTCCAACTACGTCTCCGCGCAACTCGCCGACATCGCCGCCGCCTTGGCGGGCGCGGGCGCCCTGGTCGCCGTACCGCACGCGCGTGTGCCCGCCACCGAGTCCGTACGCGCGTCCGTGCTGACCGGCGCGCGCAGCGAGGAGTTGGACGAGGAGGACCCGCCCCGCGAAGTCCTGCGCGCGTACGCCCCGTACGCGTTGATCGTGGTGATCTTCTCGGTCGCGCAGATCCCGGCGGTCAAGGACTGGCTGGCCGGAGCGACCCGCATGTACGACTGGCCGTTCCTGAACGTCGTGAGCGCGGACGGGAAGCCGGTCGGCGCGAACGTCTTCACCTGGCCGATCGTGTCGACGGGCGGCACGCTCGTGCTGCTCGCCGGGGTGTGCACGGCCGTCGTGCTCGGTGTGCACGCACGCGTGGCGGTCGAGGAATGGGTCGCCACGGTCCGCGAGTTGAGGTTCGCGATCCTGACCGTGACGTCCGTACTGGCGCTCGCCTACGTCATGAACCTCTCCGGACAGGCCGCCACCATCGGCCACTTCGTGGCGGCGGCCGGGGCCGGACTGGCCTTCCTGTCACCCGTCCTGGGCTGGTTCGGCGTGGCCGTCTCCGGCTCGGACACCTCGGCCAACGCGCTGTTCGGAGGCCTCCAGGTGACCGCCGCCCGCGAATCGGGCCTGTCGCCCGAACTCCTGGCCGCCGCCAACAGTTCGGGCGGAGTCCTCGGCAAGATGATCTCCCCGCAGAACCTCACCATCGCGTGCGCGGCCGTGGGCCTGGCGGGCCGCGAGGGCGATCTGCTGCGCAAGGTGCTGCCGTGGAGCGTGGGCCTGCTGCTGGTGATGTGCCTGATCGTGGTCGGCCAGAGCTCACCGGTCCTGGGCTGGATGCTGCCGTGACCCGTCCCCGCCCCTCACCCGTCCACCCCACTCTGACCTGAGGTTACGTCTGGAAGTCGACTCGGCGTCCGCACAGCGCGGTGTCAGTGGGGGCGGGTAGTTTGAGGCGACCGACAGGACTTTCAGATGGGGTGGACCGTGACTGCTGATCTGTCACAGATCGTGAAGGCGTACGACGTGCGCGGAGTGGTCCCGGACCAGTGGGACGAGCCGCTGGCCGAACTCTTCGGGGCCGCCTTCATCCGCGTGACCGGCGCCGACGCGATCGTGACCGGCCACGACATGCGCCCCTCCTCGCCCGGCCTCTCGCGAGCCTTCGCGCGCGGGGCGGCCGCGCAGGGCGCCGACGTCACCGAGATCGGCCTGTGCTCCACGGACCAGCTGTACTACGCGTCGGGCGCGCTGAACCTGCCGGGCGCGATGTTCACGGCCTCGCACAACCCCGCGCGGTACAACGGCATCAAGATGTGCCGGGCGGGCGCGGCACCGGTGGGCCAGGACACGGGCCTGGTCGAGATCCGTGAACTGGCCGAGGGCTGGCTGGAGTCGGGCGCGCCGGAACCCACGGGCACGCCGGGAACGATCACCCAGCGAGAGACGTTGTCGGACTACGCGGCCCACCTCCGCTCCCTCGTGGACCTGACCTCGATCCGCCCCCTCAAGGTCGTCGTCGACGCGGCCAACGGCATGGGGGGCCACACGGTCCCGACGGTCTTCGAGGGCCTGCCCCTGACCCTCGTCCCGATGTACTTCGAGCTGGACGGCACCTTCCCCAACCACGAGGCGAACCCCCTGGACCCGGCGAACATCGTCGACCTCCAGCTGCGGGTCCGCGAGGAACAGGCCGACCTCGGCATCGCCTTCGACGGCGACGCGGACCGCTGCTTCGTCGTCGACGAGCGCGGCGAGCCGGTCTCCCCGTCGGCGATCACGGCCCTGGTCGCCGCGCGCGAACTCGCCCGCAACGGCGGCGAGGGCATCGTCATCCACAACCTGATCACGTCCTGGTCCGTCCCCGAGGTGGTCCGGGAGAACGGCGGCACCCCGGTCCGCACGCGCGTGGGCCACTCCTTCATCAAGGCCGAGATGGCCCGCGCGGGCGCGATCTTCGGCGGCGAGCACTCGGCCCACTACTACTTCAAGGACTTCTGGAACGCCGACACGGGCATGCTGGCCGCGCTCCACGTCCTCGCGGCGCTGGGCGGCCAGGAGGGCACGCTCTCGGCCCTGGTAGCCCAGTACGACCGCTACGTCGGCTCAGGGGAGATCAACTCCACGGTCGCCGACCAACAGGACCGCCTGGCAGCGATCAAGTCCGCGTACGAGTCCCTGGACGGCATCACCGTCGACACCCTCGACGGCCTCACCATCACGTCCACCGACTGGTGGTTCAACGTCCGCCCCTCCAACACGGAACCGCTCCTGCGGCTGAACGCGGAGGCGAGGGACGAGGCGACGATGACGAAGGTACGGGACGAGGTGTTGGGGCTGATCAGGGGCTGAAACGGCTTCGGCGATACAGGTGGAGCGGCGCCGGGCTTTGTAGGCGCCGGTCCACATCTTGGGCGCGTCCGGCGCTTGAGGCCAAGGTTCTGCCGTCCCGATCCCCCTGTGTCTTTCAGCCCGTCCGGCGTTTGAGGACGAGGCCGTTCAGGCCCTCCAGTCGGTTACCCAGCCCATACCGGCGCCGTCCTC